>JAYRVK010000279.1:0-6373 GCA_041918555.1 Sandaracinaceae bacterium | reverse complement strand
GTGGGAGGTCGGCGACGTGGACGAGTTCCGTTCCGGGGCGCCGGGCCCTAAGGTGGCGCGGTGGAAGTGACCGAGACGATGCCGGTGGCGGCCGCGCCGGTCGCGCCGGAGCTGCAGAAGAAGCTCGGCCGGCTGCAGCGCCTCGCGCGCCTGTGGGAGGTCCTCGAGCCCCACTTCGGGCGCTTCGTGATCGCCACCGCCGCGCTGATCCTCGGGGGCGCCGCGGGCCTCGTGTACCCGCAGGCCGCCCGCTACGCGGTCGACGAGGGGGTCACCGGGCCCGACCTCGACCTCATCGCGGTGGGGCTCCTGTTCCTCTTCGTGCTGCACGCGGGGATGACGTGGCTGCGGCACTACCAGATGAGCTGGCTCGGGCAGCGGGCCGTCGCGGAGATGCGCCGGCAGGTGTTCGCGCGGCTCCTCTCGCTCGAGCCGGGCTGGTTCCACACACGCTCGACCGGCGAGCTCGTCAGCCGGCTCGCGAGCGACGTGACGGTGATCGAGGGCGTGGTCGGCACCGAGGTGAGCATGGCCCTGCGGAACGGGCTGACGCTCGTCGGCGGGATCGTCCTGCTCTTCATCGAGGACGCGGAGCTCACGCTCGTGATGCTCGTGGTGGTGCCGCCGCTCGTCGTCGTCGTGTACTGGATCGGGAAGAAGATCCGCACGCGGAGCCGCTCGGTGCAGGACCGGCTCGCGGAGGCGAGCGCGCGCGTGCAGGAGGCCATCGCGGCGATCGACACGGTGCAAGGCTTCGTGCGCGAGCGCGACGAGGCCGGGCGCTACGCGGAGGGCGTCGAGGCCGCGTTCGAGGCCGCGCGGCGGCTCGCGGTGTGGCGGGGGCTCTTCATGTCCGCCGCGACGTTCGCGGGCATGGCGGCGATCGCGCTGATCCTGTGGGTCGGCGGGCACGCCGTCGCAGACGGCGAGATGACCGGCGGCTCGCTGACCGCGTTCATGCTCTACACGACCATGGTCGCGGTCGCGCTCGGCTCGCTCGCGTCGCTGTGGGGCTCGCTCCAGAGCGCGGCCGGCGCGACGGATCGGCTCTTCGAGATCATCGACACGGTCCCCGAGATCCGGAGCCCCGAGCGCCCGACGCCGCTCCCCGCGGGCCGCGGCGAGGTGCGCCTCGAGGGGCTGCGGCACGCCTACCCGATGCGGCCCGACGTCGAGGTGCTGTCAGGGATCGACGTGGTGATCGCGCCGGGCGAGACCGTCGCGCTCGTCGGGCGCTCGGGCGCCGGCAAGACGACGCTCGCGCGCCTCTTGCCGCGCTTCTTCGATCCGAGCGCCGGGCGCGTGCGGCTCGACGGCGTCGACGTGCGGGAGCTCGCGCTCGAGGAGCTGCGCGGCGCGGTCGCCGCGGTCTCGCAGGAGCCCGTGCTCTTCTCGGGGACCGTCGCCGAGAACATCGCCTACGGCCGCAAGGACGCGACGCCCGCGGACATCGAGCAGGCCGCGCGGGACGCCTACATCCACGACACCATCGCGAGCCTCCCCGACGGCTACGGGACGCGCGTCGGGGAGCGCGGCGTGACGCTCTCGGGCGGGCAGCGGCAGCGCGTGGCGATCGCGCGCGCGATCCTCGCGTCGCCGCGCGTGCTGATCCTCGACGAGGCGACGAGCCACCTCGACGCCGAGAGCGAGGCGGCGATCCAGAAGGCGCTCGACGCGCTGCTCGAGGGGCGGACCGCGCTGATCATCGCGCACCGGCTGAGCACGGTGCGCCGCGCGGACCGGATCCTCGTGATGGACAAGGGCCAGGTGATCGAGCAAGGCACCCACGACGCGCTGATGGCGCAGGACGGGCTCTACCGCCGGCTGGTCGAGCTGCAGCTGTTGGACGAGAATGAGGCGCCGGCCTCCGGCGTCCGAGCCACATGACGAAGACCTCTTCGCTCCTCTTCCTCTCCTTCCTCCTCCTCGCCTGCGGCTCGACGGAGGACGAGGGCGCCGCCGGCGCCGACACGGCGGGCGGCGAGAGCGTCGCCGTCGCGCCCGAGGTCCCCGTCGGGCCCGCGCGCTCGTACGTCACCGAGGCGCACAGCATCGTGATGCGCCTCGACATGGCGCGCGTGCGCGCCTCGGCGGTCTCGGACGACATCGCGTCGCTCGTGCGCGCGTACCCGACGTGGCAGCAGCTCCTCGGGAGCTCGGGGATCGATCCGGTGCGCGACTTCGATCGCGTGCTCGTCTGCGGCGCGGCCGCGTCGGGGACCGACACGGGCACGATGCTCGTCGTCCACTCGATGACCAACGAGCGCGTGCGCGAGGCGGTGCTCGCGATGGCCGTCGATCGCGGGACGCAGCCCGCGTGGCGGACCGTCGACGGCTTCGACGTGGTCGACTGGCCCGCGCAGACCGAGACGCCGCGCGTGGTCGTCCTGACCGGCGCGCACGAGCTCGTGGTGACGACCGCCGCCGAGCTCCAGAGCGTGCTCGCGATCGCGCACGATCATCGGTTGCGCCGCGAGGGCGACGAGGTGATCGAGCCGGCCCTCGCGCTCGCACCGGGCGTGATCGCGACGGTGACCGCGTCGGAGATGAGCGAGCGGATGCGCGCGCGCATCGAGCACCCGCCGAGCTCCTTCGAGGTCGAGCTGCGCGACGCGCCGGAGGCCGGGAGCGAGGGCCGCATGACCATCGCGGTGCGCGGCGGCTACGCGGACGCGCCGGCGGCCGAGGCGGCGCGCGCGTGGGTCGTCGAGCAGCGCGACTTCTACGCGGGCCAGATGCTCGTGCGCGCGGTCGGCCTCGACCGGGCGCTCCGCGACGCGGTGATCGCGGCCGACGGACCGACCCTCACCATCGACGCGTCGTTCACCGAGGAGGAGGTCCAGCGCGTGCTCGGCCTCCTCGCGTTCGCCCAGATGGGCGGCGGGTGACCGCGTTCCTGCCGACGACGCGCGAGGAGATGGCGGCGCGCGGCTGGGACGAGCTCGACGTGCTCGTGATCACGGGCGACGCCTACGTGGATCACCCCGCGTTCGGGCCGGTGCTGATCGCGCGCTTCCTCGAGGGCCGGGGCTACCGGGTCGGGCTGATCGCGCAGCCGCGCTGGGACACTCCGCAAGACGTGTTGCGCATGGGGAGACCGCGCCTCTTCGTCGGGATCTCCGCGGGGAACCTCGACTCGATGCTGAACAAGCTGACCGCGCAGAAGAAGGTGCGGTCCGACGATCAGTACTCGCCCGGCGGGCGTACGGGGATGCGGCCGAACCGCGCGACCATCGTCTACGCGAACCTCGTGCGCGGCGCGATGCCGGGCGTGCCGATCGTGCTCGGCGGGATCGAGGCCTCGCTCCGGCGCATCGCGCACTACGACTACTGGAGCGACAAGATCCGTCGCTCGATCCTGCTCGACGCCAAGGCGGACCTGCTCGTGTTCGGGATGGGCGAGCAGCCGGTGTGGGAGGTCGCGCGGCGGCTCGACGCGGGCGAGCCGGTCGGCGCGATCCGCGACGTGCGCGGCACGGCGTTCGTGATGAGGAAGGGCGAGCACGAGGCGATCGAGGCGAGCCGCTTCGTGACCGACGGCGAGCCCGTGATCCTCCCGAGCTACGAGGAGGTCCTCGCGGACGCGCGCGCGTTCAGCGAGATGTCCCGCGCGTTCCAGTACGAGACCAACCCGGGGAACGCGCGGCCATTGCTGCAGCGCCACGGGGTCGAGGCCGTGTGGCTCAACCCGCCCGCGGCGCCCCTCGACACCGAGGCGATGGACGCGCTCTACGATCTCCCGTTCGCGCGCGCCGCGCACCCCTCCTACGACGCGCCGATCCCCGCGTTCGAGACGGTGAAGCACTCGATCGTGACGATGCGCGGCTGCTTCGGCGGCTGCACGTTCTGCTCGATCACCGAGCACGAGGGCCGCGTGATCTCGTCGCGCTCGAGCGAGAGCGTCCTGCGCGAGGTGCGCGCGCTCCGCCGCATGGACGACTTCCGCGGGGTGATCACCGACGTCGGCGGGCCGACCGCGAACATGTACGCGATGCGCTGCCGGTCCGAGCGCATCGAGAAGGCGTGCCGGCGCCTGAGCTGCGTGCACCCGGGCGTCTGCGAGAACCTGATCACCGATCACGACCCGCTCGTGGGTCTCCTGCGCAAGGTCCGCGCGGAGAAGGGCGTCCGGAAGGTCTTCATCGCGTCGGGCGTGCGCTACGACCTCGCGGAGCGCTCGCCCCAATTCGTCGAGGAGCTCGCGCGGCACCACACGGGCGGGCAGCTCTCGGTGGCGCCCGAGCACGTCGACGAGGCCGTGCTCGGCAAGATGAAGAAGCCGGGCGCGCAGAGCTACGAGCGGTTCGCGGACATGTTCGCGTGCGCGAGCGAGGGGGCCGGCAAGGAGCAACACCTCGTGCCGTACTACATCTCGGGGCACCCGGGCTCGACGCTCGAGAGCATGGTGGAGCTCGCGCTCTACCTGAAGCGGCGGGGGATCCGGCCGCGGCAGGTGCAGGACTTCATCCCGACCCCGATGTCGATGGCGACGAGCATGTACGTGACGGGGCTCGACCCGTTCACGCGCGAGCCCGTGTACTCGGCCAAGGACCTGCGCGAGAAGCGCCTGCAGAAAGCCTTGCTGTTGTACTGGGATCCCGAGCACCACGAGCTCGCGCGCGAGGCGCTCGTGACGGCGGGGCGCCGAGACCTCATCGGGAGTGGGCCCAGGTGCCTCGTGCCGCCCGCGCGCGGCAAGGGGGCGCTCTCGATCCACGAGCGCCGCAAGCGCAAGCGCCGGCCCGAGCCGACTAACCGCCGAGCCTGACCCGGCGGCGGCACGCGGCCAGCTCGGGCGTCATCGCCAGGACGATCACCGACGGGGTCGGGCCCGTTCCCGGGAGCCAGCCGGTGAGCTCGAGCTCGAGCGCGCCGCACGTCCCGCGCGCGACGTGCCGCCACGTGGAGCGCTCGATGGTCGTCGTGCACCCCGCCGCCTCGACGATCCCGACGAGCTCGTCGAGGCGCCCGGGCACGCGCCCGGCCGGGAGCTCCTCGCGGTGCTCGACGCCGGTCAGCGGGGCGCTCGGTGCCGCGCGGCTCGACGGGACGGCGACGAGATCCCCGCTCGTCCACGCCACCCAGGCCGTGCGAGTGGTCGCCGGAGGAGCGACGTCGATGTAGCGGCACGACAGCGCGGCGTGCGCCGGCGCGGCCATCGCGCACGCCGTCACCGGCGTGGCCTCGCAGTCGAGCGCGAGGGACGAGACCGGCCGGCCGACGAGGCACGCGACACCGATCGGCGAGTCGGCGTGGTCGGCGCAGATCGCCTCGAGCGCCCCGCGCGGCGCGGGCGGAGGCCGCGGAGCCGCCGGGGCCGTGCACGCGAGGAGGCCGAGCGCGAGCGCCGCTCGCGTCACCCGCCCAGCTCCCACTCCTCGGGGACGCGCTCGCCCGAGAGCCACGCGCGGACCATCGCGTCGACGACCTCGGGCGCGTCCTGCTGCACCCAGTGCGAGGCGTTCACGTAGCGCAGGGTGAGGTCGTGGACGTAGCGGTCGGTGCCGATGGTCGTGGCCTTCTCGAGCGCGAGGTCGTGCTCGCCCCAGATCACGAGCGTCGGGGCCTCGATCGTGGGGTAGCCCAGGCGCTGCTGGCGCCGCCCGCCCCCGCCGCGCACGAACGCGCGGTAGTACGCGAGCATCCCGCGGAGCGCGCCCGGCTGGGCCGCCGACTCGCGGTAGGCGCGCAAGTCGTCCTCTGTGAAGCGCTCCGGGTGCACCGCGGTCGCGGTGAAGGCGTTGTCGATCCTGCGGAAGCCGTCTTGCGCGAGCTGGCGCTCCGCGAGGCCCGGGATCTGGAACGCGGCGACGTACCAGAGCTTACGGAGCTGGCGGCCGTGCCGGATCTCGCGGGCGAGGCACGCGGGGTGCGGCAGGTTCATCACGATCAGGCGCTCGACGAGCTCGGGCCGCCGCATCGCGACGTGCCACGCGATCAGCCCGCCCCAGTCGTGCGAGAGGATCGTCGCCCGCTCGGCTCCCGCGGCCGCGATCAGGCCTCCGACGTCGTCCATCAGGACCTCGATCGCGTAGTCCTCCGTGCGCGGAGGCTTGTCGCTCGCGCCGTAGCCGCGCAGATCCGGGGCCCACGCGCGGTAGCCGAGCGCGGCGAGCGTCGGCAGGAGGTGCCGCCACGAGTGGCTCGACTCCGGGAAGCCGTGCAGGCAGAGCGCGAGCCCGCGCTCCCCCGAGCCGACCTCCTCGCGCACCCCGAACCGGATCCCGTTCGCCTCGACGAAGCGCATCGCGCGCGAGCCTACCCCACGACGCGTCGGCCGAGCCTTGCTACAACCCGGGGCGGTGGATCGACGACACGAGCCCCGCCCCGGACGCCGCGCGCTCGCGAGCCTGTGCCTCGCGATCCTCGCGCT
>JAYRVK010000278.1:0-8300 GCA_041918555.1 Sandaracinaceae bacterium | reverse complement strand
GTCCACGGTGAGGATCGGCTCGCCGTCGATCAGCACGGCCTCCGCGATCGAGCGGCTGAACGCGACGTGTGGATCTTCGGGGTTCGCCGCGTCGCGCACGGTGTGCGGTAGCAAGTTACCTTGCTCCCCCGCCGCGAGCACGAAGCCGCGCTCGGCGCCCGACAGCTCGATCGCGCAGTCGGTGATGCGCTCGAGCAGTCGATCGAGGTCCGTCTCGGAGGCGAGGCGCTTCAAGATCTCGAGCAGCCGCGCGAGGCGCCCGTCTGCGAACGGATCCGCGCCCGCCGGCGGCAGGGCGGGGCGCTCGGCCTCGCCGGCGGCGCGCCGCCGCACGTGCCGGCGTCGGGCGTCCTCCCAGAACCCCTCGCGGTGCTCGCGGGCCAGCGCGGTCGCGAGCGACTCGAGGACCTCGACGGCGCGCTCCCAGCTCTTGCGCGCGAGGAAGTCGGCGCCGCGCTGCTCGTGCAGCCGTGCGATCGCCGCGTGGAGCTGCCAGCCGATGTCGCGCCCCGGGTCGCGCGGCGCGTCCAGCAAGCGCTGCAGCTCCGCGATCGCGCCGTCCGGGTCGCCGGTCGCTCCGCGCGCGCGAGAGAGCAGGAGCCCGAGCCGCGGACGCAGGCGCTCGTGTCCGCCGGCCTCGATGTGATCGCGCGCGTCGGCGAGGCGCGCGGCGGCCGCCGAGCTGTCGACGGGTCCGTCCCGGTCGAGGAGCGCCTCCGCGGCGTCGAGGTACGTGACGGCCGCGCTCTCGGAGGCGTCGGGGACCTCGCGGAGCCAACCGATCGCGGCGTCGTAGCGGTTCAGCGCGAGATCCGTGTCGCGGGCGGACGCGGCCACGCGACCGAGGGCGCGCGACGCGACCGCGCGCGCGTCGGGCGGCGCGGCGCGATCCTCGTGGCCGGCCCGCGCCTCCACCGTCGCCGCGCCGCCCTGGCCGAGCCACTGCCAAACCTCCGCCCGCCGCGCCCGCGCGCGCGCGGCCTCCGCCACGTCGTCGCCCTCGGCCGAGCGCCGCAGCGCCTCGTCGAGCAGCTCGAGCGCCTTCTGGGGAGCTCCCTGCGCCATGCGGATCCGAGCCAGCGCGCGGCACGTCGCCGGGTCGCGGGGGTCGATCCCGCTCAGGTGCCCGAGGGCTTGGTCCAAGTCGCCGCGGCGCCAGTGCTCGTCGAAGCCTTCCACGCCGGCCACGTTGACACGCGGCGCAGGCTAGCACAAGACGGCACGTGTCAGGACGACTGGCACACAGGGTGTCAGGTCTCCTCGTCGATGGCCTCGTCGCTCGTGGTGGACGCGGCCTCGTCCGTCGGCGCATCGTCCGCGCTCTCGTCCGGCTCGGCGTCGCCGCCCGGGCCCTCGTAGTCGGGCGCCTCGCCGGGAGCCGACCAATCGACCCAGTAATCGCTGCGGTCGCGCACGTCCACGTGGACGAAGTGGCTCCGCGGGTAGTAGCCCACGCCGACGTTGTCGAAGGTCGCGCGCACGTAGTCGCGCACCTCGGTGTTCGGCACGCCGCGTACCCGGACGTCGAGCGCGTTGCCGCTCGTGTGCCGGCTCGACGCGCGCGTGTAGCGGCCCTCTCCGCGATATCCGGACACGATCGAGATCTCGCGCCCGCCGAAGTGATCCGAGACGCGCGCGAGGATCTCGATGAGGCGCGCCGGGGGGAGTGGGCCCAGGCGACGGCTGCCGCGCGGCGAGGCGCGCATCAGCTCCTGGAGGCGACGGCGCGCGGTGGTGCGTGCGCGGCCGCGGCTGTCGACGAGCCGCACGCGCAGCCGCCGCTCGAGGGTCTGCCGGTAGAGGCTCGCGACCCCCGGGGCCCGGGGCTGGCCCCACTGCCGCGCCGCCTGCTGCCGCTCCTGCACGTCGTCGAAGCCGGGGAGGACGAGGCGCTGGCCGAGCCGCAGGGCATCGCTCCGCAGTCGGTTCGCGCGCCGGAGATCCTCCACCGAGCAGTCGTTGCGCCGCGCGATGCTGGCGAGCGTCTCGCCCTGTCCGACGTAGACCACCCCGTGCTCCGGGATGCGCAAGGTCTGACCCGGCCGGAGCTGCGCGCCGCGGCGCAGCTGGTTGGCGGCCGCGAGGTTCTCGACGCTGACCTCGTAGCGCGCGGCGATCCGCGCGAGGCTCTGGCCCGAGCGCACCGTGTGCTCTCGTTGCGCCGCGGCCGGCACGGGCAGCGCGAGGACGATCGACCAGAGGAGAGCCCCCAGCGGCGACGCGCGGACGTTCATCGCGGCTCCCAGGCGTACGCCCTGCCGCGGAGGCGTGCAAGGCGCCGTCCGACGATCGCCGTCGGCGGCTCGAACCCACGCGGGCCGACCATAAATTATGCATAATTCATGTGTAATTTACCCTATATTTCTTGACGATTAGCCGAAAGCTGTCCATAAGACGTGCACGCGACGAATGGAGCACGACGAACAACCGAGCCCCCCGCCGACTCTCGACGGGAGCGCTGTGTCGCCTCGGGGCGAGGCCGCCAGCGGGGCGGGCTCACAGCCGAACAACGTCCGGCAGATGCGCATCGAGCGCATGATGTCGAAGGCGGAGCTCGCGCGGCGCGCGAACGTCTCGGTGCTCACCATCGACCGCGTGGAGAAGGGCTACGGCTGTCGCATGGACACCAAGCGCAAGATCTTGGGCGCGCTCGGGCTCAGCCTCGGCGACCGGGTGCGCGTGTTCGGCGAGGAGCCGTGACGCTCGTTGTCGAAAACTCGCGCGCTCGGACGTGATCGAGCGACCCTTCGAACGCCATGTCATTCTGACGGGCGGACGGACGGGTAGGTCAGATGTCCGAAGGAAAGAATCTGATCGGAGTCGACATCGGGTCGAGCTCGATCAAGGTCGCGGAGATCAAGGAGAAGCGAGGAGGGGCCCGCGGGGTCTCGTTCTTCGGCTTCCACCCGCTGCCGAGCGAGACCATCGTCGATGGTCACGTCATGAATTCCGGCGCCATCGTCGAGGGGCTGCAGAAGCTCTTCCACAAACAGAAGAGCCGCGACATCGCGCTGCGCGTCAGCGGTCACTCGGTGATCATCAAGAAGATCACGATGCCGCAGATGACCTCCGCCGAGCTCGAGGAGCAGATCACCTGGGAGGCGGAGCAGCACATCCCCTTCGACCTGGCCGAGGTCGAGATCGACTGGAACGTCCTCGGCCAGCGCACCGATCAGGGGCAGATGGACGTGCTCCTCGTGGCCGCGAAGAAGGAGGAGATCAACGACCTCACGAACCTCGCGGTCGAGGCCAAGCTCCGGCCCCGCATCGTCGACCTCGACGCGTTCACCGTGCAGAACGCGTTCGAAGCGGGCTACGGCGCGCCGCCCCCGGACCAGACCATCGTGCTGATCCACGTGGGCGCGTCGCTCACGACGCTGAACATCCTCGCCGACGGGACCACGTCGTTCACGCGTGACATCGCGAACGGCGGCAACCAGATCACCGAAGAGATCCAGCGGGCGCTCGGCATCAGCAACGAGGAGGCGGAGGCCTACAAGTGCGGCGGCGACGGCCGCGGCCTGGTCCCGCGCGAGGTGCCGGAGATCATCACCCAGGTGGTCGATCAGCTCGCCGGCGAGATCCAGCGCTCTCTCGACTTCTACCTCGCGACGAGCGGCGGTGCCGAGGTGAGCCGGGTGCTCGTCTCGGGGGGCACCGCGAACATCCGCGCGCTGCTCGACGCGATCGAGCGGCGCTGCCGGGTGCCCGTCGAGCCGCTGGATCCGCTGCGCGTCGCGCAGCCCGAGGGCAAGAAGGTCGATCTCGCGCTGCTCCAGGCGCGCGCCGCGCAGGCGACCGTCGCGTTCGGGCTGGCGCTCCGCAAGGAAAGGGAGAAGCGACCGTGATTCGGATCAACCTCCTCCCGGGCGCGCGCAAGCAGGTCGGCGCCCCCGCCGGCGGCACGCAGGGCTGGGTCATCGGGTACCTCGTCGCCGCGGCGCTGCTCGTGGTGGTGCTGGTCTTCGTGTACCTCGGCAAGAAGCGCGAGCTCAACGAACAGCTCGCCGCGAACCAGGCGCTCCAGCGCGAGATCACCGACCTCGAGCAGCAGTCGGCGAACATCGAGCAGGTGCGCGCCGAGCTCGAGCAGAGCCGGCAGCTCGAGACGGTGGTCAACGACCTGCAGCGGGCGCGCTACGGCCCGACCGCGGTCCTCATGGAGCTCTCGCGCATCCTGAGCGCCGGCGGGGGCCCCACGGTGGACCCGCAGCGGCTCGAGGAGATCCGGCGGCAGAACCCGCTGGCCGCGTTCAATCCCTCCTGGGACACGCGCCGCCTCTGGGTGAAGACGCTCGTAGAGGAGGAGCGTCAGTGCACGATCACCGGCGCCGGCCGCACGAACGAGGACATCGCCGAGTTCCTCCGTCGCCTCACCCTCAGTGAGCGGTTCGCGAACATCGAGCTCGTCCGCACGCAGGGCGTCGAGCACGACCGGACGCACCTCGTCTTCATCAACTTCGAGCTCACTGCGGAAGTGATCTACTGATGGCGAAGCCGGTAACCAAGAAGCAGCAGAGCGGTGGCAGCGAGGCGTTCGCGCGCCTCCCCGCCGCCGGGAAGGCCGGGATCGGGATCGGCCTCGTCGCCGTCATCGGCGCCGTCTACTACTTCGCGCTCCACATGAGCATGACGGACGAGATCCAGTCGGCTCAGCAGCACCACGCGTCGTTGCAGCAGCGCATGACGCAGGCGCGGGCGCAGAACGCGGAGTACGTGCGGCTCCGCGAGGAGCTCGCGCAGCGCGAAGGCCTCGACCGCGCGAACCTGCGGGCGCTCCCGGCCGAAGCGGAGACCGCGTCGTTCCTCCAGGACCTCAACCGGCTCGCGGAGCTGAGCGGCCTCGAGATCCGGCTCGTCGAGCCTCGCCCCGAGGAGTCCGCGGATCACTACGTGCGCCTGCCGGTGCGGCTGCAGCTCGGCGGCAAGTACCACCAGCTCGCGCGCTTCTTCTACAACGTCAGCCGCCTCGACCGGCTGATCTCGATGGAGAACATCAACCTCGGCGAGCCGGAGCCGGCCGACGAGGACGCACAGGTCGACGAGGTCATCATCTCGGTCGAGGTGCTGGCGACGACGTTCCGCCGGCCCGACGAGGCCGAGCCTCAAGCGGCGGCGGCGCCCGGGGCGGCGGCGCCCGCGGGCGCGCCCGCCGCGCAGCCGAGGACGGGCACATGAAGCGCACCACCGTGACGATGCTCCTGCTCCTCGGCGCGCTGCTCGGTCTGGGCACCGCCGGCTGCGAGGAAGAGCCCATCCAGGTCGGACGCGGGACCGCGCCCTCCGCGCCCGTCGGACCCGCGGGCCCGGCCGCGCCCGCCGCGCCGGTCGAGGCGGACGCCGGAGCCGACGCGGGGCCCGCGGCGATCACGTACCGCGACGAGGACTTCGCGGAGTCGGACTCGAACCGCGATCCGTTCCGCAGCTTCGAGGCGATGTTCGTGGTGGATCCGCCCGAGCTCGACCGCGGCGGGCGCGACGTGACGATGCCCGACACGGGCATCGACGAGATGCGGCTGATCGGCGTGGTGACGGGGTTCGCGAACCCGCGCGCGATGATCATCGACCGCGAGGGCGTCGGGCACGTGGTGCGGCGAGGCGACTACCTCGGTCGCTCCGAGGTCGTTCAGGTCGGCGGGACCGAGCAGCTCCCGGTGACCCTCAACTGGCGCGTGGATCGGATCCGCGACGGGGAGATCGTGCTCGTCCGCGAGGACCCGACCGCGCCGAACCGCCCGCCGCTCACGCGCGTCCTGATGCTGCGCGACGAGGAAGAGGAGCGCGAGGCCGCGGGCGGCATCCGGCAGGCGGAGCCGACCGAGGCGGCGCCCGCCATCGCCAACTGAGCCGAGCGGTGCCTCCCTCGCGGCCACGCCTCGCGCGTGGCCGCATGCGCTTCGAAGGGTCGGCGTCTCATGCCGCTTTTTTGCGTCCTCGGTCCTTGCCATCCGACCATTGCCTTCGCGAATCCGCATCCAGGGGAGCTCATGCGAAGCATCCATCCGTTCTCGGTCGTTCTCTGCCTCGTCTCCATCGCCGCGCCGGCGGCGGCGCAGACGTCCGACGCACTGGTCAGAGGTCTCGAGGTGTCCGGATCCGATCAGCGCGCGAGCGTGGTGATCACCGGCGACTTCGACGTGCCGCGCTACTCGGTGCGCACGCGCGACGACGGGCGCACCGTGATCCTCGAGGTCGACGGCGCGCGCATCGGCGACGAGGGGCTCGCCGTCGAAGGGCAGGCCGGCCTGATCGCGACGAGCGCCGCGAGCTCGACGTCGCGAGGGGTGAGCCTGCAACTCGGCTTGCAGGTCGCTGCGACGCACCGCGCGCGCGCGTCGGCGGGTCGCATCGAGCTCGTGCTCGAGCGGCCCGACGCGGGCGCCGAGGCGACCCCGGCCGCGCCGAGCGGGCCGGCGGAGGTCCGCTCGGTCCACGTCGAGCGACGGGACGGGCGCGACCGCGTGGTCGTCCAGCTCTCGCGCGCCGCGGCGTTTCGCACGCTGCGCGCGGCGGGTGGTGGGCCGGCGCGGCTCGTGATCGAGGGCGCGCGTCCGGGCGCGGCGGTGCCCCGTGCGCTCTCCGTCGACGCCGCGGACGACCTGGCGGTGCGCGCGGTGCGTGTCAGCGAAGAGCGCGGTCGGACGGTGATCGAGGTCGACCGCGACGCCGCCACGACCGGCACCGCGATCCGCGAGGGCGATCGGATCGTGTGGCTGTTCGCGCAGACCGCGGCGCGCGCCGAGCGCCCGCGCTCGCGCACGATCGCGCGCGAGGCGTGGGCCGAGGCGATGGAGGAGGACGAGGCGGTGGACGAGGCGCTCGAGGGCGAGGAGGTCGCCGCGTTCCTCTCGGACGTGCCGATGCAGCTCGGTCGCGCGCGCGATGGGCGCAGCTACCGCGGCCGGCGCATCGACCTCGACTTCCACAACGCCGACATCCACAACATCCTGCGCCTCATCGCCGAGGTCGGCGGCGTCAACATCGTCACCAGCGACGACGTCTCGGGCACGGTCACGATCCGCATGCGCAACGTGCCGTGGGACCAGGCGCTCGACGTGATCCTCCAGGCCAAGGGCCTCGGGATGGTGCGCCGCGGGAACCTGATCCGGGTGGCGCCGCTCTCGACGCTCGAGAAGGAGCGCGAGCTCGCGATCGCCCGTCAGAAGCAGCAGATCGAGCTGGCGCCGCTCGAGACGCGGCTCATCCCGGTGAGCTACGCGGTCGCCAACGATCTGTCGCCGCGCGTCCAGGAGCTCCTCACGAGCCGCGGCAATGTGTCGGTCGACGAGCGGACCAACGTGCTGATCGTGCGCGACACGATCGACAGCCTCGACGACATCGAGGAGCTCATCCGCACGCTCGACACGCAGACCCCGCAGGTGCTCGTCGAGGCGCGCATCGTCGAGGCGACGAGCCAGTACGTGCGCGACGTCGGCATCCAGTGGGGTGGCAACGTCCTCGCGTCGACCGCGACCGGGAACCCGACGGGGCTGATCTTCCCCTCGAGCGTCGGCGTCACGGGCGGCAACTACGACCAGAACAGCCCGACGGCCGGCTTGACCCCGTTCGCGCCGCGCGTCGCGACGCCGAACTACGCCGTGAACCTCCCCGCGACCACGTCGACGGGCTCCGGCGGCGCGCTCGGCCTCACGCTCGGCTCCCTGGGCGGCACCGTCAACCTGGCGGTGCGGCTGAGCGCGGCGGAGGCCACGGGCGTCGTCCGCATCATCAGCTCGCCGCGCATCCTGACCCTCGACAACCACGAGGCGCACATCGCGCAAGGGACGCTGATTCCGTACTCGCAGATCTCCGCGCAGGGCGTCCAGACCGCGTTCCAGGAGGCGAAGCTCGAGCTGCGCGTCACCCCGCACGTGACCGCCGACGGGTCGATCTCGATGCACGTGAAGGTCACGCGCGACGAGCCGGACTTCACGCGCACCTCGGCGCGCGGCGACCCGACGATCCTCAAGCGCGAGGCGGAGACGCACCTCCTCATCGAGGACGGCCACACCGCGGTGATCGGCGGCATCTACCAGCGCAACACCGGCCGCAACGTGGACCAGATCCCGTTCTTCGGAGACATCCCGATCCTCGGCGTGCTCTTCCAGCGCCGCCGCGTCCGGGACGAGCGCAGCGAGCTGCTCATCTTCCTGACCCCGCGGATCGTGAACCGGGCGGAGTCGCTGCGGAGGTGACCCGGGCCCACGCGTCGTAAGCTCCCGGGCATGCACGCGTGGGTCTTCCTCTCCGGCCCGATGGGGGTCGGGAAATCGACGCTGGGGCGCGCGCTCGCCGAGAGG
>JAYRVK010000277.1:0-5054 GCA_041918555.1 Sandaracinaceae bacterium | reverse complement strand
TCGAGCTCGCGCCGGGCGTGCCGCGGCACTACGCGAACCGCGCGATCCTGCGAGGGCGCTCCGGCGACGAGCCGGGCGCGTACGCGGACCTGCGCGTCGCGTGCCGGCTCGGCGACGCGCGCTCGTGCGCGCGCCTCGAGGCCGATGGAGTCTCCCCATAGATCTCTGCGATGCTCCCCCGGCGTGGACGAGTGGATCCTCGAGATCGCGGTGCCGGGCCTCGAGCCCGCGGAGCGCAGGCTCGATCGAGCGCTCCTGTCGATCGGCTCGGATCCGGGCGCCGACGTCCGAATCGCGAGCGTCCCCGGGCGCTGGGTCGTCGTGCGGCGCGTCGAGGGCGGCCTCGAGGTGCGACGCATGGGCGTCGCGGGCGCGCGCACGATCCCGCTCGGAGGTCGGTTGGAGCTCGACGGCGTGGGGCTCCGCCTCCGCGCCCCGAGCCCGGCTCCCTCGGACGGAGGTCTCCCCGTCGCTGCCTTGGCCGAGGCGCTCGCTGCGGCGGAGCGCCCCGACGACGCGCTCGCCGCGCTCCTCGAGGGCCTCGTGGCGGCGACGGGCGCGGAGATCGGCGCGATCGTGCTCCGCGCGGAGGACGGATACGCGATCCCGGTGGCCCGCGACGCGCGCGGCGCGCCGCTCGAGGGGGCCGAGGCGCTCCTGAGCGACACGGTCGTCTCCGACGTCCTCGACGGGTCCGCGCCGAGCGTGTGCGTCGGCGATCTCGCGGCCAGCCCGCGCTATCGGGCCGTGCCCTCGGTCGTGTCGCTCTCGCTCCGCTCGGTGCTCTGTGTGCCCATGCGCATGGGCCCGCGCGTGCTCGGCGCGGTCTACCTCGGGCATCACGACCCGCGCGCGCGGTTCTCGGACGCGCACGCGCGCGACCTCATGGTGCTCGCTGCGATGGCGCTGCCGCTCCTCGCGCAGCTGCGGCGGCGCGCCGGTGGCGCGGCCGACGAGCTCCTCGTCGGCGAGTCCGAGGCGATGGTACGCGTGCGCGAGCTCGTGCGGCGCGTGGCGCCGAGCGATCTGAGCGTGCTCGTCCTCGGGGAGACGGGCACGGGCAAGGAGCTCGTGGCGCGCGCGATCCACGCGGCGAGCCCGCGCGCGGCGCGCCCGATGATCGCGCTGAACTGCGCCGCGGTGCCCGAGTCGCTGCTCGCGGTCGAGCTCTTCGGCTGCAGGAAGGGCTCGTACACGGGCGCGGTGTCCGACCGCGAGGGCCGCCTCGAGGCGGCGCACGGCTCGACCCTGTTCCTCGACGAGGTCGGGGACATGCCCTCATCGATGCAAGTCGCCTTGCTTCGTGCGCTCGAGGAGCGCGCGGTCGTGCGCGTCGGCGAGAACACGGAGCGGCGCGTCGACTTCCGGCTGGTGGCTGCGACGAGCGCGGACCTCGACGCGGCGGTGGAGAGGGGCGCGTTCCGCAAGGATCTCCTCTATCGGCTCCGCGAGCTCGCGGTGCACCTGCCTCCGCTCCGGGCGCGCGGCGACGACGTGCTGCTCCTCGCGAGCCTGTTCCTGCGGCAGTGCGAGGCCACCCTCGGGGTCGGGCGCCAGCAGCTCTCGGGGGGCGCGCGGCGCGCGATCGCGCGGCACCCCTGGGCGGGCAACGTGCGCGAGCTGCGCGCGGTGATGCGGCGCGCGTCGATTCTCTGCGACGGGCGCACGATCGAGCCCGAGCATCTCCAGCTCGACGCGCCCGCTCCCGCGGGAGACACGCTCGGATCGATGGACCTCCCGCTCGTCGAGGCCCGCGACCGCTTCGTCGCGCGCTACGTCGCGGCGGTGCTCGACCGGCACGCGGGCAACCGCGAGGCCGCCGCGGCGGCGCTCGGGATCAGCGTGCGGAGCCTCTACCGCTACCTCGCGTAGACGTCGTCGAGGTACGCGAGGATTTCGTCCGACTCGTAGAGCGCCACGCCGGTGTTGGGATCGACGAGGAAGGGGACCTGCATCTTGCCGCCCAGGGCCACGAGACGCGGCCGTGACCGGCTGCCCTTCGCGACGTTGCGCACGACGAGCTCGAGGCAGAGCGTGTCGAGGCGCTCGCGGACCTTGCGGGAGTAGGGGCAGCCCTCGTACTGGAAGAGCTCGAGGCGCTGCGCCGGCTGCGCGCGATCGCCGAACGGGGTCCGGAGCGCGCGCGGCCGGATCGCGCTCGCGAGCGCGGAGCCGACCGAGTCGAGCGGCGCGGTGAGGCGCGCCGAGCGCGGCCGCCCCGCACCGTACGTCCCGTGGAGGTGCCCGAGGATCGGCTCCGCACCGTGCGCCTCGAAGCCCATCGCCGGATCCAGGAGCTGAGGGTAGGGCGCGTGGCGCGCGGGGCTGGAGGCGCGAAGCCCCGAGCCCCGCGGCGTCGGGTGCGCGATCCAGTCGAGGTCGAGCTCGCTCAAGGCCTCGCGCACCGTGCGGCAGGCAGGGCACGCCTCGAAGCCCCACAGCTCGAGCAGCGCCTCGGGCCCTCGCCGCGCGCCGCCGTGGCGGACCCGACGGCCGCGCCCGAGCCGCGCCACGGTGACCGCCGTCGACCACGCGTCGTTCAGCCGGCTCAGGTCGCCACCAGCATCGCCCAGAGCCCGGCCGCGGTGCCCAGCAGCAGGAACGCGATCACGAACAGCGCCGCGGTCGGCACCGCCGGCTTCTCCTCGCGCGGGGGCGGCGGCACGCGCAGCGTCGAGCGCTCGCGCGCCATCGCGGCCCCGCCCACCACGGGCGGCGGCGCCGGTGGCGGCTCCGGGATCACCTGGACGCTGCTGAAGCCCGCCGACTCCGTGATCGCCTTGCGCTCGCTGGCGCTGATCACCGCGGAGCTCGGCCCCGTGCGCTGGCGCGCCTTCTGCCGCGCGACCTTCACGTCGAAGCGCACCGGCTCGGGCGGGAGATCGCGCAGCGCGTCGAGCATCTCCTTCGCGTTCTTGAAGCGCTTGCCGGCGTCTTTGTGGAGCGAGCGCTCGATCAGGGCGGCGAGCTTCTCGTGGACCCAGAGACCCTCGCGCGCCTCGGTGATCGGCTTCACGGGCTCGAGGAGGTGCGCGCGCAGGAGCTCGGAGCGCCGCTCGTAGAGGAAGGGTCGGCGGTCCGCGAGCAGCTCGTAGAGCATCACGCCGAGCGCGTACACGTCGGCGCGCACGTCGATGAACACCCCCGTGATCTGCTCCGGGGCCATGTACGCCGGTGTCCCGACGATGCGGCCCTTGCGTGTCAACGTCCCGTCCTCGCTCGCGGTCTCGTCGATCGAGAGCATCTTCGCGAGGCCGAAGTCGAGGAGCTTCACGCCGCCGGTCTTCTCGAGGAACACGTTCGCGGGCTTGAGATCGCGGTGCACCACGTCGTGCTCGTGCGCGACCGCGAGCGCCTCGAGGATCGGAGCGTAGATCTCGAGCGCCTTGAGCGGCTCGAGCGGGCTCTCCTCGAGCCGCTCCTCCAGCGTCTGGCCCTCGAGGAGCTCCATCGCGATGAAGGTCCGGCCGTCCTCCATCCCGAACTCGAGGATCTCGACGATGTTCTCGTGCGAGAGCTTCTTGAGGACGCGCGCCTCCCGCTTGAAGCGCCGCTCGAGGCCGGTGATCGAGCCGAGGTTGTCGTGCAGGACCTTGAGCGCGACGGGCTTCCCGCCCGCGTGGGGCGTCGCTCGGTACACGACCCCCGTGGCGCCCGACCCGATCGTCACGTCGATCCGGTAGGCGCCGAGGTCCTTCCCCAGCAAGAAGTCCCCCGCGGCCATGCGCCGAGGATACCAGCCCTCGGGCCCCGTCCAGGGGATTCAGTGAATCGCGAGGAGCGCGCCGAGCCGGGCGAGGAGCGGGAGCCCCGCGGGCATCCCGTAGATCCGGAGCGTCCCGGCGCGGAGCGCGCGCACCATCGCGCGGTTCACCTCCCCCTTCGGATCCGGGAGCCCGAAGCGTCCCGTCTCCATCCGCGAGAGGTCCGCGATGAGCTCCGCGGAGCCGCGCACCGTGACGTCCGGGATGCCTACGATGCCGTCGTAGACGACCGCGCGCCGATCGCCGAAGCACATCGTCAGCGAGACCCCCGCGTCCTCCGCGACGATCGCCACGCGGCCGCCGAGGCGCTCGAAGACGGCGAGCCGCTCGGGGTGGTCCTCGAGGTTCTGGCTCATCATCGTCGCCATCATGATGGCGAGGCCGTTCTCGGAGGCGCCGGGGGCGAGCTCGACCGCGGCCATCGCTCAGCCCGGGTAGTCCGTGTCGATCGTGCAGGCCGCGCGCACCAGCTCCTTGCTGGCGAGCACGAACTTCACGATCGTCGGGAGGTGGCCCTTCTTGAGCTTCAGCTTGTTCTGCATCATCGCCTTGGTCGGATCGACCTCGCCGCTGAGCACCTCACGCCACCGCTCGTACTCCGCGAAGATCACGAAGTCGGCCTCCTGCGCCCGCTCCGCGTCGGTCAACACGGCGCGGCGGCATCGCCCCGCGTGGAGGTCGAGGACCATGGCGGTGTCCCCCTCGATCCCGAGCTCGGGCCGCGGCTCGACCACGTATGCGACCTTGCCGTGGGTCCAGCCCGCGCCGTGCTTCGCGTACTCCGGGTTGGCGTTGATCGCGCGCTCGAACGCGGCGGTCCATTCGGCCGAGGGAAAACGGATGCCCATGTGCGCGGGGCTTAACCGCGGCCGCCTTCGTGCGCAATCGGGCGAGGGCGGCTACCCTCCGCCGGATCGACCGCGCGGCGGCCACGCGCGTCCTAGAGCGATGGGTTCATGAAGAGTGTCGGTTGGGCAACGCTCGTCTCGCTCAGCGTCCACGGGGCGCTCGGGTGGGCCGTGCTGCGCGCGCCCGCCGGCTGGTTCGGCGCTACCCGGAGCATCGAGCCGATCTCCTTCGAGCTGATCGAGCCCGATCGCCCGATCCAGCCGCAGGTCGAGCCCGACGAGCCCGAGCTCCCGCCGCCGCTCCCGCCGCTGCCTCCCGACGCGCCGCCGCCGCCTTCGACCGTGGCCGCCACGGTCACGCCTCGCCTCGGGATGCCCGGTCCCCTCGATCCGAGCGAGCCGACGACCACCGGGCCGGCCGTCCCCGAGGCGCCGAGCATCG
>JAYRVK010000276.1:0-2418 GCA_041918555.1 Sandaracinaceae bacterium | reverse complement strand
GGCCTGCTCGCCCGCGAGCTCGAGCGCGCGGCGGGATCCGCGGACGACTACCTCGCGAACGAGTACCTCGCGGCCGACAACATCGCGTTCTGGGTCGGCGACGTGGCGCGCGCGTTCGCGGCGGAGGGCCTCTCGTACGTGGGGGACGCGACCTTCGACCGCGTGGAGGGGTTCCTCGACCCGCGCCTGCGCGCCGCGGTGGCGGCGCTCGGGGGGGACGCGATGTCCGTCGAGGAGCGGCTCGACCTCTGCGGCTTTCGCCAGCTCCGCGCGGCGGTCTTCGCCAAGGCCGCGCCGGGGCCGGCGCCGTCGCGCCGAGCCCTGGTCGAGGACGCGTGGATCGCGGGGGCGGTGGCCCGCCGCAACGACCCATTCGACGTCCGCGACGGAGTGGAGGAGGTCTTCGACGGGCCGATGCGCCGCGAGCTCCGCGTGCGCTCGGCGACGGCCAAGGTGGCGCTGCTCCTCCTCGCGGATCGCTACCCCCGCGGCACTCGGCTGACCGCGCTCCACGCGGAGTGCGGCGAGCGGCTCGGGCCCCTCGGCGTCCCGGTCGAGCCGATCGACGCGCTCGCCCGCGCGCTCGCGTCGCTGCACGAGGAGATGCAAATCGAATTGCGCCTCGAGGACGCGCGCCTGCGCACCGAGCCGGGGGAGCGCCCGCGCGCCCTCGCGCTGACCCGGCACGAGGCCGCCGAGCGCGACGTCCTCACGACGCCCACGCACGGGATGCTGCCGCTCGAGCCGATCGATCGCGCGCTCGTCGCCCGGCTCGACGGATCGCGGGCGCGCGACGCGATCGCGGAAGAGGTGGCGGAGGCGGTCGCGGCAGGACGGGTCGAGGGCGCGATGGAGAGCAGCGCGGCGCGGGCCCGACCCGCCGTCGAGGCGCGCCTCACCACGCTCCTCGCCCAGCTCGGCTGGTGGGGCCTCGTGGAGTAGCGCGATGGTCAGCCGAACGCGGGGACGCGGGACGCGAGGAGCGCCACGCGGGTCGGATCGCAGCCCCCGCGGATCCAGCCCTTGGCGGCCTCGAAGGCGGGCGGCGGCATCGCGCGCGAGAGCGCCTCGACGTACGCGCACGCCATGCCGTCGTCGCAGCGCGAGACGATGAACGGAACCCCGGCGGCCATCTGCGCGGGCGTGAACACGCTCAGGATGTCGCGCACCATCGCGCCCTGCTCGTCGGCGCTGAACGTGGCGGCGACGAGCGGGAGGAGGAGCTCGTTCTCTTTCTGGATGTGGGAGCGGGCGTGCTCCGTGAGCGCGATCGCCTGGCGCGCGAGGCGCGGCCGCACCGACGCATCGCCCCCCGCACCGCGCGCCGCGAGCTCGGCGATCTCGCGGAACAGCGCGCGCTCGGACTCGTGATCGGCGAGGTAGCCCTTGTCGAGCTCGGGGAAGCGCGCGGCGAGCCGCGGGAAGAGCCCCTTCTCCTCACCGCGCGTGTGCGCCTCGACGAGCTCCGCGAAGAACCCGACGCGCACCGGCAGCGCCGCGAGGTCGCCGTCCCCCGCGACCTCGGCCTCGATCGCGTCGGCCTCGGCGAGGATGGCGGCGTGGACGAAGCGCAGCGTGTCGATCGGTCCCGGCATGTCGATCCCTCCGACGGGCGAGCCTACACGACGCGCGGCTCGTCGCGCGCTCCACGTCCCGCACCGCGCGCTCCGGGCTCCGCGCGATCGCAGCCGCGCTGGCGTTTCGGCCCCTGGCACGTGCGTTGCCAAATGTGCCCCGAGGCTCTCATGGGCGTCTTCCTCGGCTACGCGACCAGTGACGGCGACGAGCTCGCTCCGGACGGGGACGAGTCGCCGACGCGGTTCATGCAAAGGAGCGTGCTCGCCGCGGGCGAGTCGCTGATCGAGCTCGAGCGCCCGATCGCGAGCGCGCACGACGTCTTGCCCCCCTCAGGGGGCGCCCGCGGCTGGGGCCCACGCGAAGTCCCGCCCGAATTGCAGAAGACGACGTTCTGGGAGCGCAGCGTCCTCGTCGGCGACCGCGAGCCCGAGGCCGTCGCCGCGGCGCCGAGCGCGCGCCCGCCCGTGCCGAGCGCACCCGTGCGCACGCTCGACGTGCCTCCGCGCGGCGCGAGGCGCGGGGTGATCTACGCGAGCCTGTGCGGAGCGTTCGGCGTGCTGCTCGGCACCGCGGTCGGGCTCGCCGCGAGCCGCGAGCCGATCGCGCCCTCCATCGTCGTCCCGACGGCGCCGACGTCCACGCCGGCCGCCTCCGTGGAGGCGACCCCGCTCGCGCCCGCGGCCGCGATCGCGGCCCCGGCGGCGGTGGCTCCGCCGGCGCCCGCCGCGACCCCGGCGGTCGCCGCGGCCGGGCCCGCCGTGCCGGCCCCCCGGTCGGCGGGGGCGCGCCGGGGGCCGGCGCGCGCCGCGGGCCGCGACGGCGGCGCGGTGCCCGCGGGGG
>JAYRVK010000275.1:0-2825 GCA_041918555.1 Sandaracinaceae bacterium | reverse complement strand
CCGTGCGCGCGTCGGCGAGCGAGCCGCGCTCGCGGTAGCACTCGCCGAGCCGGAGGTAGGCCCGCGCGGCGAGCGGATCGGCCTGGATCGCGTCGCGGAAGTAGCCGATGGCGCTCCCGCGATCGCCGGCGGCGAGGAACGCCTCGCCCCGCGCCAGCAGCCGCGCCGCGCGCGCCGCCCCGGCCCGCGGCTGCGCGGCCGCGGGCGGGGCGAGGGAAAGGAGCGCGAGGACGAGGAGCGCGCGGGCCACCGAGACAAGCATTCCGCCCTCCCCGCGCCTGCGCCACCGGCGCCCTCGCATCGGCTGGGTGCGCTTTTGGTCGGAGCCCCTATACTCCGCCGACTTTTTCCGGAGAGTCCGTTGGCCAGTGCAGCCTCCCGCGCGATGAGCTCCCGATCCGTCGCGGCTTACCTCGCGTTCTTCCTCAGCGGCGCGTCGAGCCTGATCTTCCAGACGATCTGGACGCGGATGCTCCACCACGTCTTCGGCGCGACGAGCGTGGCGATCAGCACCGTGCTCACCGTGTTCATGGCGGGCCTCGGGCTCGGCGCGTGGCTCGGCGGCCGGTACGCGAACCGCATCAAACACCCGATCATCACGTACGCGGTCGCGGAGATCGGGGTCGGGGTCTGGGGCCTCCTCGTGCCGTTGCTCGTGCGCCCCGACGGCTGGCTCTCCGACGTCAACGCGTTCCTGCGCGCCGAATTCGGCGCCGAGTCCGGTCTCTTCATGATCGCGCGGTTCCTCTGCGTCGCGCCGATCCTCATCATCCCGACCACGCTGATGGGCTCGACGCTGCCGCTGCTCACGCGGCACTTCGTCTCGGCGGCGCAGAGCTCGCAGGCCGCGGGCGCGCGGGTCGGCGTGCTCTACGCGCTCAACACCTTCGGCGCGGCGACGGGCCCGCTCCTGAGCGCGTTCCTCCTGATGCCGAGCTTCGGGCTCTCCGTAACCAACATCGTCGCCTGCTCGATGAACTTCTCGCTCGCGATCCTCATCTTCGCGGCGCGCCGCTCGCTCCTCGAGGGGATGTGGACGCCGGGCGAGCGGCTGCGGTTCTGGCCCGGCACCGCCGAGGAGGCCGCCGCGCCGGAGGCGAAGACGAAGCCGTCGGACGCGGAGGTCGTGGAGAAGGAGTCCTTCGACGACCTGCGGCTCGAGGACGCGCAGGTCGGCGTCTACCGCGATCCCGCGGAGCGCGCGGTCGAGGAGGCTTCCGAGGACGACCCGCGGCCGCGCAAGAAGCGCCGGCGCAAGGAGCCCGAGGCGGGCGCCGCGCCCGCGGTGATGGCGCCGGAGATCCGGCGCGGCCTGCTGATCCGCGGGAGCGTGTTCTTCGGCCTCGCGCTCCTCGCCGGCCTCTCGCTCGTCGGGACCGGCGGGCTCGAGGTGGTCGTGATCCGGATCCTGCTGTTCGCGGGCGCGGGCGCGGCGCTCCTCGCGCTGCTCCTCGCGGTCGGCGAGGCGCTGCGCGATCCCGCCGACGACGCGGAGGCGTCCGACGGAGCCGAGCCGGAGCCGCGCATCCCGGAGCTCGCGCGCAAGGCGGCGTTCCTCGCGTTCGCGGCGTCCGGGGCGGCCGCGCTCTGCTACGAGGTCGTGTGGTCGCGGGCGCTCGCGATGACGATCGGCAGCTCGATCTACTCGTTCTCACTGATCCTCGAGACCTTCCTCATCGGCATCGCGGCGGGGTCCGCGGCGATGAGCTCCTTCATGGGCCGGCGCAGCTCGCCGTTCCTCGGCATCGGGATCACCAGCGCGGCGCTCGTCCTCTTCGCCAACGTCCCGTGGCTCGTCGACATCGTCGACCCGACCGACGTCGCGCACCGCACGCAGGGGAGCGTGGCGAGCTACCTGCTCCTCAGCCTCTGCTACATCGCGCCGATCGCGCTCGCCGTGATCTGGATCTCGCTGCGCATGCGCAAGAGGCCCGGCGACGAGGCGGCGTTCCGCGACGATCTCGCGATCTGGCGCCCGCTCCTGATCGTCGGCATCGCCGCGCTCCCCGTGATCGCGGCGGGGATCAACGCGGGCCACTTCCCCGGGTTCTTCCCGCAAATCCTCTTGTCGGTCGTCGCGTGCGTCGCGGTGTTCCTGATCGTGTGCGCGCTCCTCGCGCGCACGCCGAGCCTCCTCGTCGCGGTGATCCAGCTCTTCATCGCCGGCGCGACGGTGGTCTCCTACTACTGGCAGGACGAGATCCCGTACGCGTTCGCGCAGCTCGTCGCCGGGATCCCGAGCTCCGCGCTCCCCGACCGCGTCGGGATCGTGCAGCTCTTCATGTTCGCGACGATCGTGCTCTGCACCCTCCCCTCCACCCTGGGGATGGGCGCGATGTTCCCGCTCACCGTCCGCGTGTGGACCGCGGGCGGCGATCAGATCGCAAAGGACGTTGCGGTCGTCTACACCGGCAACACGGTGGGCTCGATCATCGGCTCGTGGCTGCCCGGCTTCGTCCTCTTCGCGCTCGTCGGCGCCGAGCACACGCTCCACCTCGGCGTCGCGCTCAACATGATCCTCGCGCTGGTCCTGTTGATCGCGGGGGCCGCGGATCCCAGCGAGGACCAGACCTGGTGGACCTGGCGGCGCGTCTCCGCCGTCGGCCTCCCCGCGGTCGCCGGGCTGACGATGGCGATCGAGCTGTTCATGAGCGGGCTCGATCACCCGCTGATGCTCCTGCACGCCGCCGGCGTGCTGGGGTTCCTCGGGCTCGCGGGCGGCGAGTACGCGTGGCTGCGGCGCTGCGACTCGCCGAGCCGCCCCACGGTGCTCGTCGCCGCCGCGCTGGCGTGCGTCCCGCTCCTGACGACCATCGCGCTCGCGG
>JAYRVK010000274.1:0-6442 GCA_041918555.1 Sandaracinaceae bacterium | reverse complement strand
GACGAGGCGAGCCGCCGCTGGGTGATCCGCGCCGACGGCAAGCCCGCGCGCACGGTGTTCGAGGTCCTCGCCGCGACCGACGAAGCCTCGCTCGTCGAGGCCCGCCCCGCGACGGGGCGCACGCACCAGATCCGCGTGCACCTCGCGTCGCTAGGCCACCCGCTCTACGGCGAGGCGCGCTACGCGGAGCCGCCGTGCCGCGCGCACCCGCGGCACGCGCTCCACGTCCGCCGGATCGAGCTCGAGGACCAGGCCTTCGAGGCGCCGGTCCCCGAGGATCTGCGCGCGCTCGCCGCGCGGCTCGGCCTGCTGCTCGCGTGATCACTCGCCGGGGAGCGCGACGCTGCGACCGGGCGCGAGGACCTGCAGGTTCGCGTCCTCGGGGATCTCGACGCGCCCCATCTCGACCCACTCGCCGGGCTCGTCGAGCTCGTCGACGCTCCGGCGCCGCGCGATCACCGCGTCGCCTTCGCGCGAGAGCGCGTAGACGCCGCCCGCCCCCGCCCACCAGCACCGCGCCGCGATCAGGACGGCGCCCTCGCCCTCGACGTGCCAGCACGCGCCCGTCTCGACCTCCAGCTCGGTGAGGCCACGCGCCCCGTCGGGCTCGATCGCGACGAGCACCACCCGCGTGCGGGGCGTCTCGTTCTCGTCCATGCCGCCGTCCTCGAGCCGCAGCGCGACGGCCCACGTCTCTGGCGCCTCGTCCTCGGGCTCGTCGGGCTCCTCGACGGGCGGCGCCGCGCCGCCGCAGGCCGTCGCGAGACACGCGAGGAGGATGGCCGCCCGCCTCACTCGTCCGCCACGATTCCGTACGATCGCAACTTTCGTTGCAGGGTCCGCCGGTCGATCCCGAGCGCGGCGGCGGCCTTGGTGATGTTGCCCTCGAGATCGTCGAGGACGCGCTGGATGTGCTGGCGCTCGACGTCCGCGAGGCGCAGCGACCCCGACTCCGGCTCGCTCGCGGGCTCGCGCGGACGCCTGGTCCACGCGGGCGGCGGCTCGGAGCGGGGCGTGGTCGGCCGCGCGTGCGCGAACACGCTCGCCGCGAGCATCTGCCGCACGAGCGGCGCCGGGATCGCCTCGCCCTTGGCGAAGAGCGACGCGCGCCGCAGCACGTTGAGGAGCTCGCGCACGTTGCCCGGCCAGTCGTGCGCCCGGAGCGCGCGCTCGGCCTCTTCGTCGAGCCGCCGCCGCGGCCCCGCCATGCGGCGCAAGAGGTGATCGGCGAGCGGCGCCAGATCCTCGGGCCGATCGCGGAGCGGCGGCAGCACGAGCGGGACCACCGAGAGCCGGAAGTAGAGGTCCTCGCGGAAGCGCCCGGCGTTCACCTCGGACCAGAGGTCGCGGTTGGTCGCGGCGATGATCCGCACGTCGATCGGCACCTCGCTCGCGTCGCCGACGCCGCGGACCTGCCGCGTCTCGAGCGCGCGAAGGAGCTTGGCCTGGCTCTCGAGCGGGAGCTCCGCGAGCTCGTCGATGAAGAGCGTCCCTCCGTCGGCCTCGCGGAAGAGCCCGCGCCGATCCGCGACCGCGCCCGTGAACGAGCCCTTCTTGTGGCCGAAGAGCTCGCTCTCGAAGAGCTCGCGCGGCACGCACGCGGCGTTGAGCGCGACGAACGGCCCCGGCGCGCGCGGGCTCGCGAGGTGGAGCCGCCGCGCGACGACCTCCTTGCCGGTGCCGGTCTCGCCGTAGATCGCCACCGTCGCGTCGGTCGGCCCGACCTGCTCGACGAAGCGCCGCACCGACGCCATCGCCTCGCTCACCCCGACGATCGGCGGCGCGAACTCGTCGGCGCCCTCACCCCCGCCGCGCGAGTCCGCGATCGCCTGGTTCAGGAGCGGCGCGAGCAGGTCCGCGTCGACCGGCTTCTCGAGGAACGAGAACGCGCCGAGCTTCATCGCCTCGACGGCCGCCGACACCGTCCCGTGCCCCGTCAGCACGATCACCCGCGCCGGCGTCCCGCTCGCGCGGCGCAGGACGTCGAGCCCGTCGAGGTCGCCCATCCGCAGATCGAGGAGCGCGGCCTGCGGCGGATCGCTCCCCGTGAGCTTGGGCAGCGCGGCGAGCCCGCCGCTCGCCTCGTCGACCTCGTAGCCGAGCCGGCGCAGCGCCTTGCGCATCGCGAAGCGGAAGCTGTCGTCGTCGTCGACGACGAGCACGCGACCCCGGGCTTCGCTCACTCGGCGGCCTCCGGCGCGACCCGCAGCGTCACGAGCCGCTCCTCGAACACGGGGATCGCCACCGTCGCGCGCGCGCCGCCCTCCTCGCGGTCCTCGAGCGTCAACGTCCCGTGCATCGCGTCGACGAGCATGTACGAGGTGTAGAGCCCGAGCCCGGTGCCCTTGCCGGGCGGCTTGCTCGTCGCGAACGGCTCGAAGAGCCGCGACCTGATCGAGCCCGGCACGCCCGTCCCGTCGTCGTCGATCAGGATCTCCACGCGCGGCCCCTCGCGCCGCGCGTGCACCCGCACGCGCCCGGACCCCGTCTCCCGCACCGCGTCGTAGGCGTTCTGCAAGAGGTTCACCATCACCTGCACGAGGTGGTCAGGGTCCGCGATCACCACGTGCTCGCCGAGG
The DNA here is from genome assembly GCA_041918555.1 of Sandaracinaceae bacterium. Taxonomy (GTDB): domain Bacteria; phylum Myxococcota_A; class Polyangia; order Polyangiales; family Sandaracinaceae; genus JACKEC01. The sequence goes on along the minus strand of JAYRVK010000274.1, from coordinate 3,863 downwards.
TCCTCGACGATCACCGGGATCTCCTCGCGCGCGCCGGCGAACACGAGCGCGCGCGCCCGCTCGACGACCGCCGCGAGCGGCACCGAGCCCGTCACGTCGCTCGCGGTCAGATCGCGGCCCGTCAACAACCCTTGCGTGATCTTGCCGAGCCTCCGCGTCTCGTCGTGGACGAGCGCGGCCGACTCCTCGAGGTCCGCGAGGAGCCCGGGGACCTCCGCGCGCCCCGCCGCGCGGAGCGCCGCGAGCATGTCCGCCGACAGCGTGCGGATGGTCGCGAGCGGCGTGTTGAGCTCGTGGGCCACGCCCTGCGTCACGCGCCCGAGGCTCGCGAGCCGCTCGGCGAGGATGAGCCGCCGCTCCGCGATGAGCGTCGCGCTCCGATCCACGTAGAGGTTCATCCGCCGCGCGCGCCCGTCGGGCCCGGGCCCGAGCGGGTACACGCTCATCTCGAACACGCGCTCGATCCCCTCGACCGACGCCGCGAAGCGGCATCGTCCCGCCTCGCCGGCCTCGAGCGCGGGCCGCACCGGGCACACCCCGCTCGCGTCCTTCTCGCACGCGTGCCCGTCGCCGGGGCAGTGCCAGAGCCCGTCCGGCGCCTCGGGCGCGAGCTGCTCGGCGCGCTTGTTCCGCCAGATCACCGTGCCGTCGTCCTCGACCACCTCGAGCCCCGCGTCGAGCTGATCGAGCGTGTGGGTGAGCACCTGGAGCTCCAGCGCCGCGCTCGCGCGCGCCTCGGCGAGCGCACCCTCGCGCCGCCGGAGCTGCTCGACCGCGTGGGTCACGAGGTACGCGACCGCGCCGACGGTGGTGGCGAACGCGGTGATCTCCGCGAACAGATCCCAGGGCCACGCGGGATCCCAGCGCCCGATCTGGAGCGCGGGCACGTGCTCGGTCACGAGCAGGAGCCCCGAGCCGAGCAGCGCCGCGAGGGCGGCGGTCACCGTCGCGTTCTTCCCGCCGAGGATCCCCACGATCGCGACGTGGAACACGTAGTAGCCGATGAACGGCGTGCGCATCCCGCCGGCCGCCCAGAGCACGATCGTCAGGAGCGTCATGTCCACGATCGCCTGCCGCACCGCGGAGCGCGTCCCGTGGCTCGGCTCGACGCGATGCCGCCGGTGGAGGGCGAGGTTGTAGAACCCCGCGCAGGTCGCGCTCCCGAGGAGCACCTCCCACGCGACGCCCGGGTAGAAGCCCGCGGCGGCGAGGCCGGCGGCCGACACGATCCCGACGAGCGCGATCCAGCGCAGACGGATGATCCAGCGGAGCCGGTCGACGGAGAAGTCGTCCGGCGCGTCCGGCGTGAAGCCGCGCGAGCTGCGCGCTCCCAGGGTCATGACGGGATCCTGGGGTCAGCCTACCGCCGTTGCGAGCGCGCGTCCCGGGGGTACGCGCAATCTGGGGCCGTAGGTCGTGCCCCGTAGGCACGAGCACGAGCACGAGCACGAGCACGTCCTCGTCCTCGTCCTCGTGTGCGTGCACGTACGCGTAACCGTCCACGTCCGCGCCGAACCGTCGACGCGGCCTCTGAGGAACCCGGGCACCGCCCCGTGCCGATGAAGAGGTCATGCTCGACCACGAACGTCTCGACGTGTACCAGGCCGCCGTCCAGTTCCTCGCGTTGGCTCACCGCGTCCTCACCCGGCTGCCGCGCGGGACCACGACCATCGCCGACCAGCTCCGTCGTGCCGCGTGGTCGGTGCCGGTCAACATCGGCGAAGGTAGCGGCAAGCGTCACCCGAAGGATCGGGCCCGCTTCTACGAGTACGCGCGCGGTTCGGCGATGGAGTGCGGCGCTCTCTTCGATGCGCTCCACATCATGGAGCTCGTCGACGCGGACACGCACACGAAGGGCAAGGAGCTCTTGGTACGCATCGTCTCGATGCTGTCGAAGATGTGTTGAGGCCTTCTGTCTGCGACGAGGACGAGGACGAGGACGTGCACGCGTACGTGCACGTGCACGAGGACGGGGACGTGCACGAGGGCCCGGCTTCGCCGGGCCTCCTCTCACTCCGCGCTGGCGGTGAGGATCCGCGCGCTCCGGACCGCGAGCACGTACGCGTGCCGCGCGCGGTCGTCGGACTGAACGTCCGTCACGCCCCAGCGCGCCATGTGCCCGAGCGCGCTCGCGTGCATGTCGAGCGCGGCGTAGGTCCGCTCGGAGCACTCCTGCGCGGGGACCGGGGTGACCGCGCTCGAGTCGCTCGTGCCGAGCGCCCGCGCGCAGCGGGCGCGCGCGAGCTCGGCCGTCGCGAGCGCGTCGTCCATGCGGCCCGTCTCTTCGTACGCGAGGGCCAGCCGGTGGAGGATCGCGGGGTCTTCGCGGACCGAGGACTCGGTGTTCGAGAGCGCGTTGACGGCGAGGCGCGGGGCGTCGATCGAGAGGTAGTGATCCGCGAGATCGCGCGCGATCGCGGCATCCCCACGGTCCGCCGCGAAGGCGTCCTCGAGCGCCGCGAGCTCCCGCGTCGAGCGCTCGGTCGGGTCGAGGGCGGCGGCCGGCTCGGTGAGGGTGGTGCCCGCCCAGAGGACCGCGACCGCGCCGAACAGGACCAGGCTCACCTTCGTCTGCATGCCGTAGCTCCCTCCGCCGACCCCGTTCGACTCCGCAGCTGCGCGTTGGTTCCGAGAATTCTCTACGACGACCCGGGGGTCCCACCTTCCCTTGGGAGTGCTAGCTTGACCCGGTGCGGGCCACGCTCCGACTCGACCGCCGCGCGACCTACGCCGACTACTTGGCGGTGGAGCAGAACAGCGAGCATCGCCACGAGCTCATCGACGGCGTGATCGTCGCGATGGCGGGCGGCTCCGACGAGCACAACGCGATCGCGGGCCGCCTCGCGATGCTGCTCGGGCTGCGCCTCGAGGCCCCGTGCCGGTACTACTCGCCGGACCAGCGGTTCTGGATCGCGGCGAGCGCGCGGGGGCGCTACGCCGACGGATCGATCGTCTGCGGCAAGCCCGAGCACCCGCCCCACGATCCACAGGCCACGACCAACCCGCTCGTCGCGATCGAGGTGCTCTCCCCGAGCAGCGAGGGCGACGACGAGGGGGACAAACGCCTGGACTTCCAGTCCGTCCCCTCCCTCCAAGCCTACGTGCTCGTGTCGCAGGACCGCCGCTGGGTCCGGGTCTACCGCCGCGACGCGACGGGAGCGTGGCCCGCCGCGCCCGAGGCGTACGGCGACGGCGCGAGCCTGTCGCTCCCCGCGCTGAGCGCGCCGCTCGGGGTGGCCGAGATCTACGAGACGATCCTCGACGCGGACGGGCGCTCGCTCCTCGGGTGATCAGCGCTCCTTGGATTTCCGGCAGTGCGCTGCACGGTCTGCCGGGCCACCCCGAGCGCGCGGCTCGCGCCGCGGACGCCGGCCTCGCGGCGCGCCTGATCGACGAGCCAGCGCTTCGCGTCCGCGAGGAGCTCGGCGAGGGGCGCGTGCCCCACCTGCCGGCGCACGTGGGGCTCGAGCGGCGCGGGCCTGCGGGCATCGGCGAGGAGCTCGTCGAGCGTGCGCGGCACCGCCGAGGCCTCGGGGTAGTAGTTCCGCGCGCCCATCCACGCGAGCGCGAACGCGATCGGGTCGGGCTGCGGCCCGACCCCGAGGATCATCGCGTGCGGCCGCACGCGGGCCGCGTGCGCGAGGATCGCGACCGGGTCGTCGGTGGGCCCGAGCACGAGGAGGTCTACGTCCTCCGCGTCGAGCACGCGCACGGCCCTCCGGGCGGTGCGAGCCCCCCGGATCACGCGTGAGCCCCCCCCCCCCCTCGCGACGTCGCGCGCGAGCGCACGCCGCAGCGCGCGGAGCGCGCGCGGGTCCGAGTTCACGAGGAGGACCGCGGTCATCCGTCGAGGATGACGCACG
>JAYRVK010000273.1:0-5781 GCA_041918555.1 Sandaracinaceae bacterium | reverse complement strand
TTGATCGACACTCTCTGATCTGTCTGAGCTCGCGTCACTCCGCGAGCCAGGGCGAGCCCGCGCCGACCGGTCCGGCGTCGAGGTCGACGACGTCGGGGACCTCCGCGGGCCCCGCGTCGGGCAGCGAGCGCAGCCCGATCCGCGGCACGTACTGGTCGAACACGAGGCTCGTGATCGCGAGGCCGAGCCCGAAGAGGGCCCCCGCGATCACCGCGCTCACGAGCACGCGCTTGCTGGTCTTGGGCCGGAGCGCCTTGGCCTCCGGGTCGCCGCGCAGCTCGTCGTCCTCCGACATCGCGCCCGAACCTAGCTCCGTCCGCGATCAGTCGCTCATCAGCGGCTCGAAGAGGACGAGCCCCGACACGATCGCCACCAGATCGAACGCGAGGAGGATGCGCAGCCACTCGATGGTCTCCTCGAGCGGGGCTCCCCCGAGCACCTCGCGGGTCGCCACGACGCCCGCGACGAGCCCCGGGCTCGAGAGCGGGAACAGGACGACCGAGAGCATCAGATCGCGCGCGCGCGTCCGGACGCTCATCGCGGCGAAGAGGGTGCCCATCGCGACGTAGCCGGTCATGCCGAGCACGAGGATCACGGCCACGCTCGCGAGCTCCGCGCTCAGCTCGACGCGGAAGAGGATCGCGACGACCGGCAGCAGCACGAAGTCGATCATCATCACGAAGACCCACGTGCCGATCGCCTTGCCGAGATAGATCGAGGCGCGCGGCACCGGCGAGAGCAAGAGGCCGCGGATCGCGTCCGACTCCCGCTCGCGCGCCCACGCGCGGCCCATCGCGAGGACCCCCGCGAACGACGCGCCGACCCAGAGGACGCCCGGCGCGAGCCGCCGCGCGGTGGCGTCGTCGAGGAAGAACGCGAGCGAGGTCAGCACCGTGACGAGGAGGCCGAAGAGGCCCGCGGTGACGAGGATCTCCTTGGTGCGCAGCTCGAGGCGGAGCTCCTTGAGGAGGATCGCCCAGGTCCCCGACCAGAAGCGGCTCACGCGGCCACGACCTTCCCCCGATCGAGCCGGATCCCGTCGTCGCCGAGGCGCTCGGCGAGCCCTGCGTCGTGCGTGATGAGGACGACGATCGCTCGGCGCTCGCGCTCGGCCTCGACCGCTGCGACGAGGCGCTCCACTCCGCGCACGTCGAGGCCCGTCGATGGCTCATCGAGCAAGAGAAGTTGCGGGTCGTGCATCAGCGCGCGCGCGAGCGCGAGGCGCTGGAGCTGGCCGCGCGAGTAGGTGCGCGCGGGGCGCTCGCCCCAGCGCCCGATCTCGAACCGCTCGAAGAGCCGGTCGGCCACCTTGGCCGGGTCGGCGAGCGCGTAGAGCCGCGCGTAGAGCGCGAGGTTCTCGCGCGCCGACAGATCCGGGTAGGTCATCGACGCGTGCGCGAGGATCCCGATCGCGGCGCGGAGCGCGCTCCCCTTCTCGACGCCGGTGTCGCCGTAGCGGACCTCGCCGCGCGTCGGCTGGACGAGCTGGCCCAGGATGTTCAAGAGCGTGCTCTTGCCCGAGCCGTTCGGTCCCTCGATCACGGTGACGCGGCCCGCCGCGAAGCTCGCGTCGACGCCGACGAGCGCGCGCGTCGCGCCGTACACCTTCACGAGGCCTCGCACCTCGACGCGGTCGAACTCCATCCGGGCCCGAGTATGTATCGAGCGGCGAGGGCCGTCAGAACAAGTCGGCGACGATCCCGTCGAGGTGGAGCCAGCGCGCGGGGGGCACGCGCATGCCCCGCTCGTCCGTCTCGAGGTCGCCGCGCGCGACGCGCCGCTCGATCGCGCGCTCGCGGCCCGCGCGGGGGTCGAGACCCGTGCGCTCGCGCACCGCCGCGAACGCGACGCCCTCGCGCGTGCGCAGGCCGAGCATCAGCGCCTCGCGCACGCGATCGTCGGGGCCGAGCTCCTCCTCGAACACGGCCGCGCGCGTGGGATCCGCGAGGTAGCGCTCGGGGCGCGGGTCGTTCTTGCTGCGGTGGCCGGACAGGGTCCCGACCGCGCCCGCGCCGAGGCCGAGGTAGTCGCCGCCGCGCCAGTAGTGCTGGTTGTGGCGCGAAGTCTTGCCCGGCCGCGCGTGGTTGCTCACCTCGTAGTGCTCGAGCCCCGCCCGCTCGAGCAGCGCGCGGGCGCGCTCGAAGGTGTCGGCGAAGTCGCCCTCCGGCGCGAGGGCGAGCCGGCCCTTGCGGTGGAGCGCGCCGAACTGCGTGTCCGGCTCGATGGTCAGCGCGTACGCGCTCACGTGCTCGACGCCGGTCGCCAGCACGCGCTCGAGCTCGGCCTCGAAGTCGTCGGCGCGCTGGCCCGGCATGCCGAACATGAGATCCGCGCTGACGCGCGGCATCACCGGCACCACCGCCGCGAGCGCGCGCAGGGCGCCCGCGCCGTCGTGCAGGCGGCCGAGGAACCGCAGGTGCGCGTCGTCGGTCGACTGGACCCCGATCGACAAGCGATCGACGCCGACCTCGCGCAGCGCGGCGGCCTTGTCCGCGTCGATCGAGGTCGGGTTGCACTCGACCGTCACCTCGAGCGCCTCGGCCTCCGACTCGAACGCCGCGCGGATCGCCGCGAGCACCGCGCCGAGCGCCGACGCCTCCCAGAGGGACGGTGTCCCGCCCCCGAAGAACACGCTCGCGAGGCGCCGCCCTCGGACGTCGCGCGCGTCGAGCTCGCGCCGCACCGCGTCGGCGTACGCGGCGTGCGGCACCTCAGCGCGCCGCACCCCCGCCGAGGCGAAGTCGCAGTACGGGCACTTCTTCAGGCACCAGGGGAAGTGCACGTAGGCGCTGGTGTCGTGGGCTTGACCCATCTTCCTCGAGACCTATCTTGCGCGCGCCCTCTGCCATGTCGAAGCGTGACTACTACGAGGTCCTGGGCGTCGAGCGCGGCGTCGGGGAGGCCGACCTGAAGAAGGCCTACCGCAAGCTCGCGCTCCAGTACCACCCGGACCGCAACCCGGACGATCCGGAGGCGGAGGCGAAGTTCAAGGAGGTCTCCGAGGCGTACTCGGTCCTCGTCGACGCCGAGAAGCGGGGCGTCTACGACCGCTACGGCCACGCGGGCCTGCAGGGCGGCGGCGCGGGGTTCAACAACGTCGAGGACATCTTCAGCCACTTCGGGGACATCTTCGGCGATCTCTTCGGGTTCGGTGGCTTCGGCGGGCCCTTCGGCGGCGGTGGGCGTCGGCGCGCGAACATGCCGGTGCGCGGGGACGATCTCCGCGTGCAGGTCACGCTGACCCTCGAAGAGGCGGCGTTCGGGTGCCAGAAGGAGGTCGAGGCCGGCTACGCCGCCCCGTGTCGCAGCTGCCAGGGGACGGGCGCGGAGGGCGCCGAGCTGGACCCCTGCTCCACCTGCAACGGGCAGGGCCAGGTCGCCTACAACCGCGGCGCGTTCATGCTGTCCTCGACGTGCCCGACGTGCCGCGGACGCGGCAAGGTGCCCAAGGCCGTGTGCGCGGCGTGCGAGGGCGCGGGCGAGGAGCTCGTCGACCGGCGCGTGAAGGTCACGATCCCGGCCGGGATCGACGAGGGGCAGAGCCTGCGCCTCGCCGGCCAGGGCCAGCCCGGTCAGCGCGGCGGTCCGCCCGGGCACCTCTTCGTGCTCGTCGAGCTCGAGCCGCACCAGCACTTCCGGCGCGAGCAGGCGCACCTCGTCTACGAGCTCAAGCTCTCGTTCCCGCAGGCCGCGCTCGGGGGCAAGCTGAAGATCCCGACCCTGGGCGGCGGCGATCCCGTCGAGCTGACGGTCCCGGCGGGCATCCAGCCGGGCGAGCACCTCGTGGTCCGCGGGCAGGGCGTGCCGCGGCTCGACGGGCGCGGCCGGGGGGATCTGGTCGCGGTCGCGGCGGTCGACGTCCCGCAGACCCTGTCGAAGAAGGCTAGGGAGCTCCTCGCCGAGCTGCAGGCGACGTTCGAGCGGGACGCCTGACCACGCCGTCGATCACCGGCTGATCGAGCGCGGCGAGGGTCGCCGCGCGCGCGCGCTCCATCGCGCGGCGGCCCGCGTCGAGGCGGAACGGTCCCGCGCGCGGGAGCGCCTCGAGCACGAGGGTCACCAGACCCTCGCGCCGCGGGATGTCGAGGGCCTCCGAGCCGGCCCGCCGCCACGGCGAGCGCGACTCGAGGTGGTGGAAGAGCACGCGCGGCGCGTCTCGAAGGCCCTCGAGGCCCGGGCGATCGCGGACGCCGCCGTCGATCAGCACCCCGCCCGCGTGCAGCACCGGCTGGAACATCAGCGGGACCGCGCAGCTCGCGTGGAGCGCGGGCGCGATCGGGCCCGCGTCGAGCACGCGGACCCGGCGGCGTACGAGGTCGTAGACGCTGACCGCGGCGGGGACCCGGCACTCTCGGAGGTCCTTCACCGGCAGGAGCGCCTCGAGCCGCGCGCGGAAGCGCCGACCGCGCAGCAAGCCGAGCCCGGGCCCCGGATCCCAGAAGTCCTCGCGGCGCAGGCCGAGGAGCTCGGTGCCGAGCGCCTCGGCGGACACTCCCGCGGCCCACGCGCCCGTCACGAGCGCGCCCGCGCTGGACCCCGCCACGCGTGAAGGGAGCAAACCTTCTTGCTCGAGCGCGCCGAGCGTCCCCGCGTGCGCGAAGAAGCCGAAGAACCCGCTCGACATCCCGAGCGCGAAGGGCTCGCGCGCGAGCCACTCCCTCAGCGTCGGCATCAGCGGCGCGGCAGGCGCGCGGCGAGCTCGGGCAGCGTCCCGTGATCGAGCCACGTGTAGATGCCCCACGTCTGGAGCACCCGGCGCGTGTAGCGCCTCGTCTCGTCGTACGGGATGTCCTCGATCCACTCGTCGAGCTTCTGATCGGGGCGCTCGCGAAGCCAGCGATCCGTCGCGCCCTGGCCCGCGTTGTACGCGGACGGGAGGACCACGGGGTTGTCCTCGTAGCGCTGCCAGAGCCAGCCCATGTAGGCGGCGCCGATGCGCACGTTGACCACCGGATCGCGGAGCGTCGTCGGGCTCGGCGCGGGCGACATCCCGCGCGCGAAGCGCCGCGCGGTCGGCACGAGCAGCTGCGTGAGGCCGTAGGCGTGCGCGACGCTGACCACGTCGGGCCGGAAGCTGCTCTCCTCGCGCGCGATCGCGAAGATGAGCTCCGCGGGCACCGGTGTCTCCGCGGCGGCCGCCTCGATCGCGCCGGCGAACGCGCGCGGGTACGCGATCCGCCAGCGCGCGTAGTGCGGGCCGCTCGGCGGCTCCTCCATGAACGCGCGGAGCTGCCGGCGCGTGATGTTGACGGCGCGCGCGTGCTCTCCGGCGCGGTCGAGGAGCGCGGCGTGGATCCACCGGAGCTCGTCGTCGCCGCCGCCCTGCGCCTCGATCCACGCGAGCTCGCGCTCGGCGTCGGTCACCTCGCCGACCGCGAGGAGCGCGAGCGCGCGCGCGAAGGCCTCGCCGTCGAGCTCCGGGCGCCACGCGAAGCGGATCTCGGGGTCGGAGCGCTCGCCGAGGAGCGCGCGCGCGGCGGACGCGTGCGCCTCGTCCATCTCCTCGAGCCGCGCGAGCGCTTGCTGCGCGTAGTACGAGAGCGGGGCCTCGCGGACCACGTCGAGGTAACGGGCCACCGCGTCCTCGGTGCGGTTCTCGTCGGCGAGGATGCGGCCCCGCCAGTAGTTCGCGTTGCCCGCGAGATCCTCGCGATCCTCGCCGAGGTCGTCCGCGGCGAGCGCCGCGAGGTGCGTCAACGCAGCTTGCGTATCTCCAGCACGGCGCGCGCGCCACCCGAGCATGAAGAGCGCTCGCGCGCGCATGTCCCCGCGCGGGTAGTC
>JAYRVK010000272.1:0-3327 GCA_041918555.1 Sandaracinaceae bacterium | reverse complement strand
GACGACGCCGATTCGTGAGCCAGACGCGCCGCAGCGCGGCGCGGATGGAGGCTCATGGCACCGGGAGTCGCACGAGGTGCAACTCGTCCGAGCGGAGCGGACGCCAGTCCGCGGAGCCGGACGAGTTGGACCGAGCCGACGACGTCGCCTGCGCGCGAAGCGCGCTCGGCCGCGCGCAGCGCGGGCGGCCAGACGCGCCGCAGAGCGGCGCGGATGGAGGCGGCGGGAGTCGAACCCGCGTCCGCGAGCAGTCCGCGACACTGCCATCTACGTGTGTGTTCTGCAATTTGATTTGACAGTCCTCGCCGCCTGCAGACGGGCTTCTCGGACCGCGAGCGACCCTGTTTTCTCGCCCCCACCCCGGATCACGTGGGTGAGGACCAGCCAGCTCGATTACGCCTCCGGTGGAGCGCTGACAGGCTCCAGCCTTCGACGGCTCTCTGCTACTTACTAGGCAGCGAGAGCAAGCGCGTTGTCGTTCGCACTTGTGGGTTTCCGGATGTTTTTGACGCCGTTACCGAATCCGGCGACACGCCGACAGGGCTTCTCCGCCCTCGTCGAAACCGTTTCGCCCCCGATGGAGTTGTCAACGAGCGCCGAGAACATGCGGACGTTTCGCCCCGAGCGCAAGCAGTGCTACTCGATGGAGGTGATCCCCCTCGCACGCCTCGCCGCGCTCTTCGTCCTCACCACCGCCTGCGCGACGCCCGCCGATCCGAGCGACTCGACCTGCGCGCGACGCGAAGAGTGCGGGAACCTCGAGGGGCTCACCGTCGAGGCGTGTGCGGCCGCCGAGCGCGCGCTCCTCGATCGGCTGAGCGGCGACGCGCGCGCGACCTGCGCGAGCGCGATCGACGCGTGCCTCGACGGCGCGAGCTGCGACGACTTTCGCGCCTGCCACGCGGACATCGATCGGGCGACGTGCCCGTGCCCCGATCCGAGCGTCACGATCGTCGATCCGATCGACGGGCAGACCATCGCCGCCTCCGAGCACGACTTCGTGATCGACACGGTGTGCCTCGAGGACCTCGAGCAGGTGGAGCTCTTCCTGCTCGATCCGGTCGAGTCGTCCTACGGGTTCGGGCGCCCCGACCCCGCCGGCCGTGCGACGATCCGCGTGCCGCTGATCCCGGGGACGAACCGCTTCGTCGCGCGCGGGACGACGACGCCGGTGACGTCCGCCGAGATCACCGTCACGGTCGCGCCCTGAGCCGCTCCGGTGCGATACTGCGCGGGACGTGGACCTGCAGCTCGGTCTCGTACCCGTGGTCGACGACGACCTCACCCGCGGCGCGCTCGACGAGATCGCGGCGCTCCTCGCCGCGGCGACCGGTCGGCCCTGCGCGGTACGCCGCCTCGATTCGCCCAGCGCCATGCGCGCTGCCTACGCCGCGGGCGAGATCAACCTCGTCTGGTCGTCGCCGACGCTCGCGCTCCACGCGCCCGAGCTCAGGCGCGCGGTCGTGGTCGCGACCTGCGTGCGCCAGGGCGTCGCGCACTACCACGGCGTCCTCTTCGTCCGACGCGACTCGACGATCCGCGCGGCGCCCGACCTCCGTGGGCGCTCGGTCGCGTGGGTCGCGCCGACCTCGGCCGCTGGCTACCTCTTCCCGCGCGTGGCGCTCGCCGCGCTCGGGCTCGATCCGCGGGCGCTCTTCTCGACCGAGCGCTTCCTCGACAACCACGGCGCGGTGGTGCTCTCGGTCCTCGACGGCGCCGTCGACGCGGGCGCGACGTTCGCGGTGTTCGAGCAGGGCGACGCGCGCCGGCCGCTGGTGCGAGCTGGCTTCGTCGATCTCGGGCACGAGGACGACGTGCGCGTCATCCTCGCCACGCCCGAGATCCCGTCGGACCTCTTCGTCGCGAGCCCCGCGATCCACGCGGAGCTCGGTGAGCGGCTCGTGGCCGCCCTCGCCCGCGCGGCCGAGGCGCTCCCCGAGGCCTTCCACCGGGTGTTCGGCGCCGAGGACGTGGTGCCGCCCGATCCTCGCACGCTCGCCGAGCTGCGCCGTCAGATCGAGGACGCGCGCGCGATGGGCGTCCTGCCCTGACGAGCCCTCAGGGGATCTGCAGGCCGCCCGAGACGTTGAGCTCCTGGCCCGTCACGTAGTCGCTCAGCGGCGACGAGAGGAACAGCACGACCCGGGCGACGTCCTCGGGCCGGCCGTAGCGCCCGAAGGGGATCCGCTCGAGCGCGGCCTCGCGCATCGCGCGCGGGATGCCCATCGCGTCGCCCGCGCCCTTCTCCGCGGTCATGCGCGTCTCGATGAACCCCGGCGCCACCGCGTTCACGCAGATCTGGAACGGGGCCCACTCCTGCGCGACGGTGCGCGCGATCCCGACGTTGCCCATCTTCGCCGCCGTGTAGTTGATCTGGCCCGGGTTCCCGCGGATCGCGGCCGTCGAGTAGAACGTGACGACCTTGCGGACCCGCGCGACCTCGCCGCGCTCCTCGAGCTCGCGCTTGGCCACGTCGCGCAGATACGGCGCGGCCGATCGGATGCAGTGGAACGTGCCAGTCAAGTTGACATCGATCACCGCGCGCCAGTCCTCGTCGGTCATCTTGTGCGTCATGCGGTCGCGGGTGAGGCCCGCGTTGCACACGAGGACGTCGAGGCCACCGAACCCGTCGGCGGCGGTGCGCATCAGCGCGTCGGTGTAGGCCGCATCGGTCACGCTGCCGATGGAGGCGACCGCCGCGCCGGCGCGGATCGCGTCGCACGCGGCGCGCGCCTCCTCCGCGGGGCCGGGCTCGAGGTCGTTGATCACGACGTTGGCGCCCTCCGCGACGAAGAGCTCGACGATGGCGCGGCCGATCCCTCGGCCGGCCCCGGTGACGACGGCCGTGCGGCCGGACAAGAGCGGGTGCATTCGGCTCGGGAGGGTAGCACCGGCGACCCTCTAGCGTTCCCGCGTCAGCCGTGTATAACCGGCCCCGTGCCCGCGGACGTCCGCGCGACCAAGCCTCTGATCCCGACCGGCGTGCTCGGGATGCTCGTGTTCGTCCTGACGGAGCTGATGTTCTTCTTCGGGATGATCTCGGCCTTCGTGATCGCGAAGGCGAGCGCGCCGTTCGGGTGGCCGCCGCCGGATCAGCCACGGCTGCCCGTCGAGATCACCGCGGTCAACACCGCGGCGCTGCTGCTCAGCGGCGTGGCGCTCTACTGGGCGCACCGGCGCTTCACGGAGCGCGCGGCCTCGGCGAGAGGGCCGCTCCTCGCGTCGATCGCGCTCGGCGCCGCGTTCGTGCTGATCCAAGGCGGCGAGTGGGCGGCGCTGATCGGGCAGGGCCTGACCATCACGTCGGGGCCGCTCGGCGCGTTCTTC
>JAYRVK010000271.1:0-2386 GCA_041918555.1 Sandaracinaceae bacterium | reverse complement strand
GGTCCCCCGTCGCTTTGTCCGCCGACGCGTCCCCCGCGCGCCGCCCGCCCCACCCCCCCCGCGCGCGCGGGCGCCCGCGCCGCATGCTCTCGCTGGGGATCCTCCGGAACATGGCGGTCGACTGGTCCGAGGCGCCGCGCGATCTCGAGGCGCTCCTCTCCGACGCGCGCGACGTGTATGCAGACCCGCACGACTTCTTGCCCATGCTGTGGCAGTTCGTCGCGTACGGGCACGTGATCGGCTACCGCCTGCGCGCCGGGCAGCACAAGCGCTCCGACCTGATGGCCGGTTACTTCTGGGACATCTGCTGGAACGGCGAGCCGCCCGCGAGTCGCGCGCCGACCGTGCGGTAGGCGGCGCGCGCGACCTCGGGGGCCCGCGCGACGTCCATCGGATCGCGCCCCATCGCCCGCGACGCGTCGCCCTCGGGCTCGATCGTCACGACGTGCTTGCCGGCGGCGCGCAGCCGCCGCACCTCGCGCGCGAGGAGCAGGCGCATGGGCGCGATCATCGAGAGCGGGGAGCTCACGATCACGGTGCGCGGGGTCGCGCTCTCGAGGAGATCGAGGTGCGTCGGCGACGCGAGGCCTCCGTCGATCAGCTCCGTGCCCGCTGCGCGGACCGGGGCACACACGGAGGGCACCGCGCCCGAGGCCGCGACCGCCGTACCCACGCAAACGCCCGACACCGCGTCGCGCCCGAAGACGCGCCGCTCGCCGGTGTGGAGGCAGAGCGCGGTGATCCACAGCGCGCGCTCCGGCCACGCGTCCCCGAACACGCGCCGCAGGCCCTGGATCTGGGGCTCGAGCTCCACCTCCCCGGGCGGGAGGAGCGCGGACAGGAGCCGGCCCGGGCGCGCCCGCCACGGCGTACGGAGCACCGCCCGCACGTAGCGCGGCGACGCGAGGCGCCAAGGCTTCTTGCGCGCCACGTCCTGGCTCGGCCGAATCCAGTGGCGCGCGATCGCGGCCCCCGCCTCCGTCAGCGGCTCGCCGGTGACCCGCGCCATCAGGTCGTCCGCGCTCATCCCCGCGCGGAGCAGCGCGCCGACCTGCGCGCCCGCGGACGTGCCGACCACGAGCGATGCCTCGCGCGGGTCGCTCCCGCTCACCTCGGCGAGCGCGCGGAGCACCCCCGTGTGGAAGGCGTGGCCCACGGGACCGCCCGCGCCCAGCACGATGGCGACGTCGCGCATGTGCTCTCAGGGGTAGGCACGCACCGCGCGACCGGCAAGCTGGCAAAAGCGCGCACCGGAGGTACCTCACCGCCATGACCGTCTTCGAGAACCCGTTCTACGACGACCACGAGCTCGTGGTGTTCGCGCGCGATCCGCGCGCGGGGCTGCGCGGCGTGATCGCCGTCCACGACTCGAGCCCCTTCGGGATGGCCGGGGGGGGGCTGCGCATGTGGCCGTACCGCGACGAGGCGGCCGCGGTCACCGACGTGCTCCGGCTCTCGCGCGCGATGTCCTACAAGCTCGCCCTCGCGGACCTCCCGGCGGGCGGCGCGAAGATGGTGATCGTCGGCGACCCGCGGCGGGACAAGACCCCCGAGCTCCTGCGCGCGGTCGGCCGCGCGGTCGAGGCGCTCAAGGGCCGCTTCATCGTGGGCACCGACGTCGGGACGAGCGACGCGGACCTCGAGATCATCCGCGAGGAGACCTTGTTCACGAGCCGCGCGGAGCCCGGCCACGACACCGGCTGGTCCACCGCCCACGGCGTGTTCGCAGGCATCGAGTGGGTCGCGCGCCACGCCCTCGATCGCGACGGCCTCGCGGGGCTGCGCGTGACCGTGCAGGGCGTCGGGCACGTGGGCGAGGTCCTCGCGCGGCTCCTGGCCGCGGAGGGCGCCGAGCTCGTCGTCGGCGACCTCGACGCGGCCCGCGCGGAGAAGCTCGCCGCGGAGCTACGCGCCACGGCCCGGCCGGCGGCGGGGCTCCTCGAGACCCCGTGCGACGTCTTCGCGCCGTGCGCGCTCGGCGACGTGATCGACGAGACCACGCTCGACCTGCTCCGCTGCCGCGCCGTCTGCGGCTCCGCCAACAACCCCCTCGCGCGCGACGCGCTCGCCGACCGCCTCGGAGCGCGCGGGATCGCCTACGTGCCCGACTTCCTCGCGAGCATGGGCGGCGTCATCGGCGCGGCGCCCAACGCGAACGCGACCGAGGAGGAGCGCGCGCGCCGCCCGCGGGAGAAGGTGCGCCACGCCCTCGACGAGGCCGGCGCGCTGGCCGCCGCGGAGGGCCTCGCCCTGCACGCCGCGGTCGCCGAGCTCGCCCGCGCGCGGCTCGCCAAGCGGAGGCGCTGAGGGCGGGGAGATCCCCGGGCCCCGCCCGTAAAGCGGGGTCGGAGGTCTTCGATGCGTCTCGCCTCGCTCTGTGTGCTCG
>JAYRVK010000270.1:0-3784 GCA_041918555.1 Sandaracinaceae bacterium | reverse complement strand
GCGGTCCTGAAGGACACGCCGGGCGCCCGCCCCCCCCTCCCCGCCCCGCGCGTGCACCGCGGGCCGCCGGGGCTCCCGTGAGGATCGCGTGCGTCGACGTGCCCGCGCTGCCGCTGCAGCTCCTCGCGCGGGCGCACCCGAGCTGGCGGGACGCGCCGCTCGCGGTCGTGGAGGCGGACGCGCCGCAGGCGCGGATCCTCTGGGTCGATCGCCGCGCGGCGGAGCACCGGATCCGTCCAGGGATGCGCTACGCGAGCGCGCTCCAGCTCTCGCGCGCGCTCCGCGCGGCGCCCGTCGCCGATGCGGAGGTCGCGGCGCTCCGCGCGGAGATCCTCGCGGCGCTCCAGGCCCGGACGCCGCGCGTGGAGCCCGACGCCGAGCGGCCCGGGGTGTTCTGGCTCGACCCAGCGGGGCTCGAGCCGCTCTTCGGCTCGCTCGAGAAGTGGTCTCTACACGTGCACGCTTCGTTGTCGACGCTGGGGCTCGTCGGCGCGGTCGTGACCGGCTTCGCGCGCCTGCCGTCGTGGGCCATCGCGCGAGGTCGCGACGACGCGCTCGTCCTCGCGAGCCCCGCAGAAGAGGCGGAGCGCGCCGGCCGCGCGCGGCTCGTCCACCTCGATCTCCCGCCCGAGCTCCGCGAGGCACTCGCGGCGCTCGACGTCCACCACCTGCGCGCGTTCCTCGCGCTCCCGCGCGGCGAGGTCGGCCTGCGCTTCGGGCCCGAGGCGAGCCGGCTCCACGCGCTCTACGCGGACGCGCTGCGGCTCCCGCTCCAGCCCGCGGGCTTCGAGGAGCCCATCGCGATCGAGGCCGAGCTCGATCCGCCGGACGCCGACGCGAACCGCCTGCTCTTCTGCGTGAAGGGCGCGCTCCACGCGCTCGTCGCGGAGCTCGGGGCGCGCGCGCTCGCGATGCGGGCGCTGACCCTGCGGCTCTCGCTCGAGCGCCACCCTCCGCACGTCGAGCGGGTCGAGCTCGCGCAGCCCACGCGCGACGCGCGCGCGGTCGTGGAGCTCGTGCGGCTGCGGCTCGCGGACGTGACGGTCGCCTCGCCCGTCGAGCGGGTCGCGCTGATCGCGGAGCCCGCGCGCCTCGACGGCCGGCAGCTCGAGCTCTTCCGAGGACGCCGGCGCGATCCCGACGCCGCCGCGCGCGCCATCGCGCGGGTGCGCGCGGCGTTCGGCGACGGGGCGGCCACGCGCGCCGTGCTGCGGGACGCGTGGCGGCCCGAGCACCGCTTCGCCTACGAGCCCGCCGCCGAGGTCGAGGCCCCGGATCCCGCCCCGAGCGAGGCGGGCGCGCTGATCCGTCGCGTGCTCCCCGCGCCCGAGCGCCTGGTCGAGGGCCGCGACGGACGGCCGCGGACCGAGCCGCCGCTCGTCGGGCTCACCGGACCCTATCGGATCCAGGGCGGCTGGTGGGAGCAAGAGACGTTGCGGGACTACTTCTTCGGCGAGCGCGCGGACGGCGCGCTCCTCTGGCTGTTCCGCGATCCAGACGCAGGCGCGTGGTTCCTCCATGGGCACGTCGACTGACCCGTTCGTCCCGCTGTGGGTGAAGTCGAACGGCTCCTTCCTCGAGGGGGCGAGCCACCCCGAGGAGCTGATCGACCGGGCCGCCGAGCTCGGGATCGCGACCGTGGCGATCACCGACCGCGACTCCGTCAACGGGCTCGTGCGCGCGTGGGTGCGGGGGAACGAGCGCGGCGTGCGCGTGATCTGCGGCGCGCAGGTCACCGTCGGCGCCACGATGGAGACCGCAAAGCACGTGGTCGTCCTGGCGCAGACCCGCGAAGGCTACGGCCGGCTCTGCCGCGCGCTGACGCTCGGACACGCGCGGCGTCCGAAAGGCGAGGCGCTGGTCCTGCCCGACGAGCTCGCGGCGGCCGCCGGCGACAACGTCCTGTGCGCGCCCGACGCGGAGTCGCTGGCGTGGCTCGCGGACGCGTTCGGCGATCGCGCCTACGCGCTCGTGACGCGGCACCGGCACGAGGACGAGCTCGCGCGCGAGGCCGCGCTCCGCGCCGCGGCGCAGGCGCGGCGCGTGCCGCTCGTCGCCGCGGTCGAGGTGCTCTACCACCACCGGCGCCGCCGGTTCCTCGCGGACGTGCTCGCGTGCATCCGGCACCGGTGCACGCTCGACGACGCGGGCCGGCGCCTGCGCCCGAACGCGGAGCACGCGCTCCCGAGCGCGCGGACGATGGCGCGGCGCTTCGCGGACCTCCCCGACGCGATCGCGCGCACGGTCGAGGTCGCGGCGCGCTGCGCGTTCGGCCTCGCGCAGCTCCGCTACCGCTACCCGACCGAGCACCTCCCCGCGGGTGAGAGCGAAGAGAGCTGGCTGCGCACGCTGACGTGGCGCGGCGCGCGCGAGCGCTTCGGCGAGGACGTGCCCGTCGCGATGGAGCGCCAGCTCGCGCGCGAGCTCGAGGTGATCGAGGCGCTCGAGTACGGCGGCTACTTCCTCACGATGTGGGACGTGGTCCAGTTCTGCCGCGAGCACGGGATCCTCTGCCAGGGCCGCGGCAGCGCGGCGAACAGCGCGGTGTGCTTCTGCCTCGGGATCACCGCGATCGACCCGGTGCGCATGGACCTCTTGTTCGAGCGGTTCCTCTCGCGCGAGCGCGCCGAGCCGCCGGACATCGACCTCGACATCGAGCACGACCGGCGCGAGGAGGTCATCCAGTACGTCTATCGGCGCTGGGGCCGGCGGCGCGCGGCGATGGTCGCCAACGTCACCCGCTACCGCACCAAGAGCGCGGTGCGCGACGTGGGCAAGGCGCTCGGCCTGCCGGAGACCGCGCTCGACCACGCGAGCAAGCTCTCGAGCGGCTGGGGCGAGCCGCTCGAGGAAGACGCCTTGCGGCGCGCGGGGCTCGACGTCGCGGCGAAGCGCGTGCGCCAGCTCCGCCGGCTGGTCGAGGAGATCCAGAACTTCCCGCGGCACCTCTCGATCCACCCGGGCGGGTTCCTCCTCGGCGCGGAGCCCATCGACACGCTCTCTCCTGTCGAGCCCGCGACGATGGCGGATCGCACCGTGGTGCAGTGGGACAAGCAGGACGTGGAGGATCTCGGGCTCTTCAAGGTCGATCTGCTGGGGCTCGGGATGCTCACGCAGATCCACCGCTGCTTCGACCTCGTCGAGGCGCACGGCGGCCCGGCGCTCACCATCGCGACGGTGCCCGCCGAGGACCCGGCCACCTACGACATGATCTGCGCGGCCGACACCGTCGGCGTCTTCCAGATCGAGAGCCGCGCGCAGATGTCGATGCTGCCGCGGCTGCGCCCGCGGACCTTCTACGATCTCGTGATCGAGGTCGCGATCGTGCGGCCGGGCCCGATCCAGGGGGACATGGTCCACCCGTTCCTGCGGCGGCGCGACGGCCTGGAGGCGGTGAGCCACCCGCACCCGAGCGTCGCGCGGATCCTCGAGAAGACGCTCGGCGTCCCGATCTTCCAGGAGCAGGTGATGAAGCTCGCGGTCGAGGCCGCGGGCTACACGCCGGGCGAGGCGGACCAGCTGCGGCGCGACATCGCGGCGTGGCGCTCGCGCGGCCGGATCGACGAGCACGAGCAGCGCCTCGTCGGCCAGATGGTCGAGCGCGGGATCCCGCGCGACTTCGCGGAGCGCGTGTTCTCGCAGATCCGGGGCTTCGGGGAGTACGGGTTCCCGGAGAGCCACGCCGCGTCGTTCGCGCTGCTGAGCTACGTGACGGCGTGGCTCAAGTGCCACCACCACGACAAGTTCACTTGCGCGCTCTTGAGCGCGTGGCCGATGGGCTTCT
>JAYRVK010000269.1:0-7337 GCA_041918555.1 Sandaracinaceae bacterium | reverse complement strand
TAGACGCCGCAGGAGACGGCTCAGCCGGCTCCGGAGGCGCCCCCGAAGCGCCGACGCGTACGAGGCGGGGGACTCGGGTCGGACTCCTCGGAAGCGGAGGTGATAGATTCGCTCGTTCGCGATGGACCTGATCGGCCGCGTGCTCGGGGGGCGCTACCGCATCGTGCGCGGCATCGGCGCCGGCGGGATGGGCGGCGTGTACGAGGCCACCCAAGAGGGCCTCGGGCGGCGCGTCGCGGTGAAGGTGATCGCGCAGCAGCTCGCGGCGGAGCCGCTCTACCTCGAGCGCTTCCGGCGCGAGGCGATGACCGCGGCGCAGCTCGGGCACCCGAACCTCGTCACCGTGACGGACTTCCAGCACGTGCCGGGCGAGCCGCCGTTCCTCGTGATGGAGATGCTCGAGGGCGAGCCGCTGAACACGCGCCTCTCGCGCGGGCCGATGGAGCCCGCGCTCGCGGTGGACGTCACGCTCCAGATCCTCGCCGGGCTCGAGGCCGCGCACGCGCAGGGGATCGTGCACCGCGACCTCAAGCCGGGGAACGTGTTCCTCGTGCCGCTCCCCGCCGGCCGCTGGCTCGTGAAGGTCCTCGACTTCGGGATCGCGAAGCTCATGGACAGCGCCACGTTCAGCCGGCTCACCCAGACGGGCGTGCTCGTGGGGACCCCGCGCTACGCCGCGCCGGAGCAGCTCAAGGACAGCAAGTCGGTCGATCCGCGGACGGACCTCTACGCGGTCGGCGCGCTGCTGTACTGCATGCTCACGGGGCGGCCGCCGTACCGCTCGAGCAGCGCCCAGCTCCTCGTCGACATCACGGACAAGGAGCCGACGGACCCGCGGATCGTGGTCGCGGGGCTCGACCCCGGGCTCGTCGCGGTCGTGCGCCGCGCGATGGCCAAGGCACGGGATCAGCGCTTCTCGGACGCAAGAGAATTTGCGGGTGCGCTCGGGCCGTTCGCCGGCCTCACGTCGGCCCCGACGCCTGCGGCGAGCCCGCCGATGCGCGTGGAGCCGTCGAGCGCCCCGGCGTCCGCGGCGACCTACGTCCCGCCCCGACGCGCGGTGGCCGCGACCGCCCCGCTGAGCGCGCCCCCCACGCCGACCTCGATGCCGCCGGCGCCGATGCCCTCGCCGACGTCGTACCCGCCGACGCCGACGCCTCCGGTCCGGCGCACGCCGACGCCGGTGCCGCGGCGCTCGCGCGAGCCCGCGCCGCGGCCGACGCCCGCGCCGCCGCCGCGCAGGGTCTCGATGGCCCTCGGCATCGCGCTCGGGGTCCTGATCGGCGGCGTGGTCCTCGCGGTCGGGGTCGGCGGCGTGTGGCTCGGGATGCACGAGGCGGAGCTCGCAGGCGAGACGCCCGCCGCTCGCCCCACGGTTCCCGCGCGGGGGCCGCGCGAGCCCGACCCGAGGTGCCTCGAGTGGGAGCGGCTCGTGTGCGACTGCAGCGACCCGGACGTCGCGGCGCAGTGGTGCGCCTACGCGCGCAACGTGAACGACTCGATCCGGCGGGGGGAGGCCGGCCAGTGGAACTGCGTCCTGCTCCTCGACTCCATGCGCCAGAGCTGCCCGACCCGCCAGGTCCCGGCGCAGCCCCCGCAGCCCCTCGTGGCACGCCCCGCCACGGGGATCCCCGCCTGCGACGAGCTCACGCAGTTCGCGTGCTCCTGCGGGCCGCCGGGTCTACGCCGCAACGAACGTTGCGCGCGCGCGAACACGCTGGCGACGGACGTGGTAAACGGGACCGGCTCCGACGAGTGGAACCAGGCGTCGTGCACCGCGGAGCAGTCGCGGCTCAGGCGCGCGTGCGATGCGCAGCCGTGAGCGCCGCGAGCGCCTCTCTCGTGTCGAGGTCCTCGCGGACCGCGGGGTCCTCGATCTCGACGTCGCGCCGGCGGCGCGCCGCGTAGATCGGGCGCGGGCCGACCGCGGGATCTCCGGCGCGGAGCGCGGCGAACACGCCACGAGCGACGAGGTAGGGGTGACCCGCGAGGCCCTGCCACGTCGGGCGGACGAGCTCGGCGTCGCCCGCGGCGAACGCGTCGATCAATGCGCGCACGGTGCTCGGCGCGACGCGCGGGTGATCGACGAGCGACACGACGGCGGCGTCCCAGCGATCGTCGAGCGCGCGCTCTAGCGACGAGAGCATCCCGCGCTCGGGCGCCGGGTTGTCGACGCGGCGCGCCTCGCCGATCACGGCGGCCACGGCCTCGGCGTGCGGCGGGCCGACGACGACCACGACCTCGTCGCACCCGCCCTCCCAGAGCGTGCGGATCGCGCGCGCGACGAGCGGCTCGCCGTCGAGCTCGGCGAGCGCCTTGATCGTCCCCGCGCGCCGCGACGCGCCCGCGGCGAGGACGACGCCGCCGACGATCACGACGCGAGCCGCTCGATCGCGCGGCGGGTCAGCACCCGCACGAGGTGGCGGCGGTACTGCGGGTCGTACGGCACGTTCGCCAGCGGCTTGCTCTTCGTGTAGGCCGCGTCGGCGACGAGCGAGGCGACGTCCGTGAGCCGCTTGCCGAGCACCGCGTCGGGGACCTCGATCTCGCGCGGCTTGCTGCCGAGCACGCCGGCCACCACGCGTACCTCGGTGATCCGCGCGGCGTCGTCGAGGTCGAAGCGCAGCGCGACGCTGACGAGCGGGAAGTCGATCGAGGCGCGCGGCCGCCACTTCACGTACGCGGTCTTGCGCGGCCCCCCGGCCCGCGGGAGGCGCACCTCGGTCGCGATCTCGCCCGGCTCGCGCAGCGTGTGGGCGAGGCCGTCGGCGGTGTAGTACTTCGCCAGCGCGACCTCGCGCGCCCCGCGCGGGCCGACGAGCGTCATCGTCGCGTCGAGCGAGATGAGCACGGGGACCGTGTCGCTCGAGAGCGCGGCCACGCAATTGCGGCCCTTCGGGACGACGTGGCAGACGTCGCCCGCCGACTTGAGGCAGCCGCCGATCGCGCTCCGCCAGAGCTCGGTCTGGTTCACGTAGCGGCAGCGCGTGTCGAGGTGGACGTTCCCGCCGAGCGTCGCGGTGTTGCGGATCTGGGGGCCCGCGACCGCGCCCGCCGCCTCGGCGAGGCTCGGGAAGTGCTCGCGCACGCGCGCGTCGAGCGCGAGCTCCGCGAGGGTGAGGCCGCAGCCGATCCGCATCGCGTCCGCCTCGAGCGCGATCCCGCGGAGCGCGGTCAGCCGGTGCAGGCTCACGAGCCGGGCGGGCGCCTCGAGGTGGTGCTTGAGGTTCGGGAGCAGGTCCGTCCCGCCCGCGACGAGGCGCGTCCCCTCGAGCGCGGCGAGCCGGACCGCGTCGTCGAGCGACTCGGGGGCCTCGAGCGCGAAGCGCGGCATCCGCAACATTACTTGCTCACTCCTCCGCCTGCGCGACCATCGGGAGCTCGTCGGCCGCGCCGCGGCGCCGCCTCTCCTCGAGCGCCGCGAGCACGCGCTCGGGCGTGAAGGGCAGCTCGTCGAGCCGCACGCCGACCGCGTCGTAGATCGCGTTCGCGATCGCCGGGATGGACGAGTGCAAGGGGCCTTCCCCCGCCTCCTTCGCGCCGTAGGGCCCCTGCGCGTCGGGCGCCTCCACGATCAGGGCCTGGATCACCGGCGTGTCGAGCGAGGTCGGGATCCGGTAGTCGAGGAGGCTCGGCCCCGCGTGCACCCCGCCGTGCTCGGGATCGATCCCGTGGACCTCGAGCACCGCCTCGGCCGCGCCCATGTACGTCGAGCCCTCGATCTGGCCCTCGACGAGCCCGCGGCTGATCGCGCGGCCGCAGTCGTGCGCGCACCAGATCTTCACGAGGCGGACCTCGCCGGTCTCCTCGTCGACCTCGACCTCCGCGACGTGCGCGGTCATCGAGTACGCGGGCGACGCGCCGATGGTGCCGCCGCGGTAGCTGCCGTGCCGGTCCTTGGGCGTGTTGTACGAGCCGGCCGCGGCGAGCAGGCCGTGGTCGCTCTCGGCCCACTCGAAGGCCTCGGTGATCGGCACCGCGCGCGCGGGGTCCTCGCGGTCGAGCGCCTGCCGATCTGCGAGGACCACGCGGTCGCGCGAGACCTCCCAGCGCTTGGCCACGCTCGACTGCACCTTGCGCCGCAGCTCCTGCGCCGCCGCGAGGCACGCGTTGCCGACCATCAGCGTGATGCGCGAGCTGTACGCGCCGAGATCGACCGGGCAGAGGTCCGTGTCCGCGCTCAGCACGCGCACGTCCTCGAGGGGCAGGCCGAGCTCCTCGCCGACGATCACCGCGACCATCGTGTCGCTGCCCTGCCCGATGTCGCTCGCGCCGCTGAAGATCCGTGCGCGCCCGCTGCGATCGAGCGTCACCTGCACCGCGCTCTGCGGCATCTCGTTCGGATAGATCGGGTAGTTCGTCCCCGAGATGTACGTGCTCCCCGCGACGCCGAGCCCGCGGCCGCGCCCGAGCTTGCCGCGCCGCGCCTTCCAGCCGCTCGCCTGCTCGACCGCGTCGAGGCACGCGAGGAAGCCGCTCGAGCCGATCTTCAGCTCGTTGATGGTCTGGCCCTCGGCCGGGATCGCGTTGCGGCGCCGCAGCTCGATCGGGTCGAGGCCGAGCGCCTCGGCGGCCTTGTCGAGCTGGATCTCCATGGCGAAGCGCGGCTGCACGCTGCCGTGGCCGCGCTTGGGCCCGCACGCCGGCTTGTTCGTGTACGCGCGCGTGCTGTGGAAGCGGTACGTGCCGAACGCGTAGGGCGCGGTGAGGAGCTGGCCCGAGTAGTACGTCGTGACGAGGCCGAAGCTCGAGTACGCGCCGCCGTCGATGATCGTGCGGCTGTCGACCGCGGTGATGCGGCCGTCCGCGTCGAAGCCGGTGCGGTAGCGCATGCGCATCGGGTGTCGGCCGCGATGCGAGTAGAAGACCTCCTCGCGCGTGTAGAGGAGCTTCACCGGGCGGTTCGTGATCATCGCGAGCTTCGCGACGCAGAACTCGAGGTCGAACGGCTCGCTCTTGCCGCCGAACGCGCCGCCGAGCGGCGGCTGGATCACGCGGACGCGCCGCGCGGGGAGCTCGAGCACGCGCGCGAGCTCGCGGTGCAGGTAGTGCGGCACCTGCGTCGCGCTCCACACCGTGACGAGCCCGTCGGGGTCGACCTTCGCGAGCGCGCAGTGCGGCTCGATCGCCGCGTGCGTGGTGCCGCCGAAGAAGTACTCGCCCTCGACCACGTGGGCCGAGCTCCCGAGCGCGCCCTCGACGTCGCCGAACTCGAGGACGACGTTCTTCGAGAGGTTGCCCTTCTGCGAGTACGGATTGACCTGCACGTCCGACGCGAGCGCCTCCTCCGGATCGAAGAGCGCGGGCAGGACCTCGTACTCGATCTTCATCCGGCGCACGGCCTCGTTGGCCGTGTCCTCGTCGATCGCGGCCACGCACGCGACGCCGTCGCCGACGTAGAGCGCCTTCTCGACCGCGAGCGCGTTCTCGTCCTGCGTCCAGGGGATGATCCCGTACGGGATCGGCATGTCGCTGCCGGTGATCACCGCCTCGACCCCGTCGAGCGCGAGCGCGTCCGACGCGTCGATCGCGACGATGCGCGCGTGGGCGTGGGGGCTGCGCACGATCTTCGCGTGCAGCATCCCGGGCAGCTCGAGGTCGTCGGTGTACTTCGCGAGGCCGCGCATGCGGTCCATCGCGCCGAGCTTCCGGTGCCAGCCCCCGACGTGGTCCCTGGGCGCGCTCACTCCGCGGCCTCCTCGGCCATGCGCGCGCTCGCGTCCACGATCGCGTCGAGGATCTTCGTGTAGCCGGTGCACCGGCAGAGGTTCCCCGCGATCGCGACCGCGGCCTCCTCGTGGGTGACCTTGCGCCCGGCCGTGCGCAGGAGGCGCTCGGCGCTCATCAGGATGCCGGGGGTACAGAACCCGCACTGCGCCGCGTCGTGGCGATCGAGCGCGTCCTGGAGCGGGTGCGCCTCGCGGCCCGCGAGGCCCTCGACGGTGAGCACGTCGCGGCCCTGCGCCTGCGCGGCGAGCGTCAGGCACGAGAGCACCGGCACGCCGTCGAGCTGCACGGTGCACGCCCCGCAATCTCCCTTGTCGCACCCCTGCTTGCTGCCGGTGAGGTGCAGGCGGTAGCGCAGCACCTCGAGCAGCGTGTGGTGCGGCGGCGCCGCGACCTCGACGGGCAGGCCGTTGACGCGGAAGGAGAGGAGGAGGCTCGGCGGGGGAGTCGCGGTCATCTGGCGATTGCCGGGGAGAATAGTAGGCTGGAGGCCGTGAGCGAGGCGAACGCGCAAGTTGAGCCGGTCTCGGTGTGGAACGCAGCGCGCAACCTCACCCGACCGAAGCTGCACGACGAGACCCTCCGGGACGGGCTCCAGAACCCCACGGCTCTCGATCCGACCGTTGAACAGAAGATCGAGATCGTCCACCTGCTCGACGAGATCGGGATCGACTCGGTGAACATCGGCCTGCCCGCGGCGGGCCCGCGGCCCTACGCCGACTGCGTCGAGATCGCGCGCGCGATGGCGAACGGCAGGCTGAAGATCACGGCGGCCGGCGCGGCGCGGACGATGGTGCAGGACATCGGGCCGATGGCCGACGTGACCCAGAAGACGGGCGTCGTGATGGAGGTGATGACCTTCATCGGCTCCTCGCCGATCCGGCAGTACGTGGAGGAGTGGTCGGTCGCCTCGATCCGCGAGCGCTCGGTCGAGGCGATCGCGTTCGGGGTGAAGGAGGGGCTGCCCGTGACCTACGTCACGGAGGACACGACCCGCACGCCGCCCCACGTGCTGCGCGAGCTCTTCACCGCCGCGATCGACGCGGGCGCGCACCGCCTCTGCCTCTGCGACACGGTGGGGCACGCGACCCCGGACGGCGCGCGAAACCTCGTCGAGTTCACGAAGAACCTGATCGATGGCCTCGGCGTGAAGGTCGGCATCGACTGGCACGGCCACGACGACCGCGGCTTCGCGCTCGCGAACGCGCTCGCCGCGATGGACGCGGGGGCCGATCGGATCCACGGCTGCGTGCTCGGCGTCGGCGAGCGGGTCGGCAACACGTCGCTCGAGCACCTGCTCCGCAACCTCGAGCGCGACGGCCGCTACGGGACCTGGAACACCGCGCGCCTCGCCGAGCTGTGCGAGAAGGTCCGGGTCGGCACCCAGTTCCCGCCGCGCCCCGACCACCCGTACCTGCGCGCCCCCGCGCCGTAGCTAGTACACGCGGCCCGAAATCCGTTCCGGATCTCGGGCGCGCGTGCCCTAGGTTCTTTCCGGAGGGTCTGTTCCAGACCCTCCTCCCATCGGGATTGCATCCCGATGGGGCCCCCCTCCCAAGACGTACCCCAGGTCCCTCCGTTCGATTCGGGTTCGGCTGCGCCGAACCCGG
>JAYRVK010000268.1:0-1616 GCA_041918555.1 Sandaracinaceae bacterium | reverse complement strand
TCCGAGCGCCGACCCCGCCGCCGATCCGAGCGCCGACCCCGCCGCCGATCCGAGCGCCGACCCCGCCGCCGATCCCGCGGCGGACCCCTCGGCCGCCGAGGCGGCGCCCCCGACCTCGACGCGGCGCCGCCGCGAGAGCGGAGCGGGGATGGTCACGACCGTGGTCTCGGGCGGCGGCACGACGTACGCGCCCCCCGAGGACGTCGCGCCGCCCGTGGCCGCCGACACCGGCCACCTCTCGATCCGCACCTCGAGCGGCTGGGCCGAGGTCTACCTCGGCGCGCGCAGCCTCGGCCGCACCCCCGTCGACCGCGACGTGCCGGTCGGCACGCACCGCCTGCGCGTCCTTCCCTACGGCCGCGAGGACGCCGCCGAGTCGATCGTCGTCACCATCAGCTCGGCCGCGACCGAGAGCCTGACCCTCGACGTCGACGCCCCGACCGCGCCATAGCGAGCAAAGATCGTTGCGGACCCTACTCCTCCTCGTCGAGGCGGAGCCGCTCGAGCTCGCTCGCGTCGAGGTGCTCGGTCCTCGACGGCGCGAGCCCCGATGGCCGGGGACGGGGCGGCGTGGCGGGCTCCACGGTGAGGCGATCGACCTCCTCCGCGTCGAGGAACTCGGTCTTCGCGGGGCCCAGGCCGCGCGGGGCCTTGCTCGGCTCGATGGTGAGGCGATCGACCTCGCTCTCGTCGAGCATCTCGGTCTTCGCCGGCCCGAGGCCGCGCGGGGCCTTGCTCGGCTCGATGGTGAGGCGATCGAGCTCGCCCTCGTCGAGGATCTCGGTCTTCTGTGGGGAGAGCCCGCGCGGGCTCGCGCTGAGCTCCGTCTTGGCCCCCGCGAGGCCGACGGGGACCTTGATCTTCGCGAGCGCGAAGGGGAGCGCTTCGGACTCGGCGGGCGCGAGGCCGGGCGGCCGGGCGTGGCGCGCGCCGTCCTCGGGCGCGTCGCCCTCGGGAACCTCCTCCGGGATCGGCACGACCGAGTCGAGCTGGGTGAGCTCGGCGTCCTCGACGCGGTGGGTGTGCTCCGCCGACAGCCCGACCGGGCGCTTCTTGCGCTCGGGCACCGCGACCCGCGTCTCCTGGCCCGGCGCGCGCATCCGCCCGAGCGACGCGGCGAGCGCGGCCGGGCCCGTGCGCGAGCGCGGCGCCCGGTCGCGCGCGGAGCGGACGGCGCGGCCGAGCGAGGCCTCGTCGACGGGCGTCGCCTCCGCGTGGAGCAGGCGCTCGAGCGCGCGGGCCAGCTCGTCGGCCGTCTCGAACCGATCGTCGGGCTCGGGCCGCAGCGCGCGCTCGATCAGCGCGACGAGGAGCGGGGGCACGTCCTTGCGGATCGCCGCGAGGTCGCGCGGCTCGGCGAGGTCGCCGCCGGAGAACGCCGGCCCCGCGGCGAGCGCCTCGAGCGCGACGGCGCCCAAGCCGAACACGTCCGTCGCCGGCGTCGCCGTGCGCCCCTCGAGGAGCTCCGGCGCGGCATGCGCGAGGCCGCGCTCGAGCGTGTGGGCTCGTCCCTCGCCGATCGTCGCGAGCCCCGCCGCGATGCCCGCGCGGGTGAGCTTGACCGCGCCGTCCTGCGACAGGCGCACCGCGCCGGCCGTCACGCCGCGGTGGACGAG
>JAYRVK010000267.1:0-2215 GCA_041918555.1 Sandaracinaceae bacterium | reverse complement strand
GGGGGCGCGACGCGCGGCGCGCCTCGGCGCGGCTCCGCACGGCGACGGATCCTGCCGTGCGCGCGTACGCGCACATGGGGGTGGCGCTCGAGCCGTCGCGGCAGACCGCCGACGAGCTCGCGCGCGCGCTCGAGTCCGAGGGCAACGAGGACGTCGTCTACGCGCTGGCGTGGGCGCTCGGGCGGAGCGGCTCCGAGGATCACGCGCCTCGGCTCGCCGAGGTGCTGCGTTCGCGCGGGGGGCCCGCGGCGGCGGTCAGCGCCATCGCGCTCGGCGAGCTCGGCGGACCGGCCGCCACCGAGGCGCTCGTGGAGGCGCTCTTCGACCCCGACGCGCGGCTCCGGGCCGCGGCCGCGGTCGCGCTCCGACGCGCGCAGGCAGGCGCCGCGCCCCCGACGGACGAGCTCCCCCCCCCCGACGGATTCGAGCGGGTGCGCGACTACGTCGAGCGGCTCTCGATCGGCGGAGACGCACCGCCGCTCACGGATCTCGGCCCGCTGATCCCCGCGATCGAGGCGGCCGCGTCGGCGGGGCTCCGCGGGTCGGTGGAGCAGGCGCTCGCGGGGCTCGCGATGCTCGACGGCGGCTCCGGGCGGCTCGCGCTCGGGCGGCTGACCGAGGACCTCGACGGCTGGCCACCCGCGGAGGCCGACCGCGCGCGCGCGGCGCTCGACGGGCTCGGCGAGGCGCTGATGGACGAGCTCGTCGCGTCGGCGCGGCACGAGGACGCCTCGGTACGCGTGGCCGCGCTCGGGATCCTCGTGCACCAGGCCCGCGCGGACGCGGACGAGGCGGTGGCGGTCGCGCTCGGCGAGCCGCCGGTGTCCGTCCAGCGGGCCGCGCTCGACGCGCTCCGAGAGGCCGGCCGCACGCCCGGCGACGCGCTGGGCGCGCGGCTCGCCGAGATGCTCCGCACGCATCGCGACTGGTCGATGCGGACCCGCGCCGCGGGAGCCCTCGCCCAGACGACGTCCGAGGCAGGCCGCGCCGCGCTCCGCGAGGCGCTCCACGGCGACGCGTTCGCCTTCGTGCGCGAAGCGGCCGCCGCGGCCCTCGCGGGGAGCCGCGCCGTCGAGGACGTGCAGGCCCTCGCGGCGGCGCGCGATCGGGACCCCGAGGCGCGGGTGCGCGAGTCCGCCGCGCGAGCGCTTCGTTGACCTCGGGAGCCCGTTCGGCTTAGAAACAGAGCCCGAATCGCGAAGGGCCTTGGAAGAAGAACACCGTCATGGAAGAGGACCTCGGGATCGCGTGTGGCGCTTGCAACACGTTCAGCCCGATGGACGCCAACTGGTGTCCCGCCTGCGGCCACAACCTGGCACTCTTTCCCCAAGCCACCCCGCCCGCGGCACACGAGGAGGATGACCCCATGGAGCAGTCCCGGTACTACGTCTGCAAGGAGTGCTCGACCCCCGTCCCCGCCAAGCACAAGTTCTGCGGCGCCTGCGGGGCGACGGTCCCGAAGGAGATGCTCGACAAGAACGTCGAGTTCTTCGGGAGCATGCAGGCGCCCGGGAAGGCGCGTTTGATCCTCATCAGCGGCACCGAGGGCGCTGACGGATTGAGCTACCTGCTCCAGGGCACCGAGCACATCGTCGGCACGACCGACGCCCAGATCCCCTTCCCCACCGATCCGTGGGTGAGCCCCCGGCACGCGAACTTCTTCTACCGGAGCGAGAAGCTGATCGTGAAGGACGAGCGCAGCCTCAACGGCGTCTTCGTTCGGGTGAAGCAGCCGACGCCCATCGCGCCGGGCGTCAAGTTCCTTTGCGGCAAGCAGGTCTTTCGCCTCGACGCGACCCCCAAGGACACGTCCGGGCCCGATCCGGATCAGACCTACTTCTACTCGTCGCCCAAGCGACCGAGCCCGTTCCGCGTCGCGCAGATCCTCGAGGGCGGGGCCGACGGGATGGTCTACTGCGCGCGCGAGAACTCGGTGCAGATCGGCCGCGAGGACAGCGACATGAACTTCCCCGAGGACGTGTTCATGTCCGGCATCCACGCCAAGGTGGAGCTCGCGGCCAACGGCGCGTTCTCGCTCGTCGACCTCGGCTCACGCAACGGGACGTACGTGCGCGTCGAAGGGGAGCGCGAGCTCACCCACGGCGACTACCTCTTCGTCGGGCACCAGCTCCTGCGGGTCGAGCAGACCGCCTGAGACTCGAGGGCCGCGCTCAGATGGTGTCGATAAATCGATCGAGGCCAGGCCGGCGCGTAG
>JAYRVK010000266.1:0-3062 GCA_041918555.1 Sandaracinaceae bacterium | reverse complement strand
TTTCCGAGGGGGCTGCGCGCCCCCTCCCCCGTCGCGCGCGAGCGCGCGCCGGGGCCCCCATCCTCGTTCGAACGCGCTGGCGCGCGTTCGCTCCCCACGCTGCGCGTGGGGCCCTCTCGCCCGACGGCCGGCGCTACGCGCCGACCTGGGCTCGATGGACGCGCGTCGGCCTCGGCTCGATTGCTTGATCGACAGCCTTTGAGCCCCGCGTTCTCGCCTACCATCCCGGGGTGGACGCGCCTCCGCGCTGGCTCGGGTGGCTCCTCGCGGTCCCGCTTCTCGGCGGGCTCGGGTGGGTCGCGCTCGACGCCCGCACCGTGGCGCGCGAGCTGGGGCGGCGGCGCGAGCTCCACGGCGCGGATCACGCGACGAGCGGTGAGTGCCAGCGCTGCCACCCGAGCCAGTTCGAATCGTGGGCGCGCACCTTCCACCGCACGATGACGCAGGAGGCCGGCGAGGCCGCGGTGCTCGGCGACTTCGACGACGCGCGCCTCGAGTACGGCGGGGTGACCGCGCGGATGGAGCGCGGCGCGGACGGTGAGTTCACCATGCGCTTCGTCGATCCGTCCGGGCGTGAGTGGTCGCGCGTGACGATCGTGCGCACCATCGGATCGCGCCGCTACCAGCAGTACCTCGCGGCCGACGGCGACGTGCTCTTCCGCCTGCCCATCGCCTGGCACGTCGAGGAGCAACGTTGGTTCCACATGAACGGCGCGTTCCTCACGCCCGATCCCCCGCGCGAGGGCGCCGCGATCGCCCCCGCGGACTACTACCGTCACGTCACGCGCTGGAACGACAACTGCGTCTTCTGCCACAACGTCGCGGCGCGCCCGGGCCTCGACGGCGAGCGCTTTCGCACCGAGGTCGCCGAGCTGGGCATCGCGTGCGAGGCGTGTCACGGGCCGGCGGACGAGCACGCGCGCGTCAACGCCGATCCTCTGCGGCGCTACGCGCTGCACCTCTCCGACGAGCCCGATCCCACCATCGTCAACCCGCGGCGGCTCTCGCCCGCGCGGAGCGCCGAGGTCTGCGGCCGCTGCCACGGGCAGCGCCTCGCCGCCGACGTCGGAGCGTACCTGCGCGACGGCGATCCCTACGTCCCGGGCGACGTGCTCGCCGACCAGACGCGGCCGCTCGCGCGGGACACGCCGCTCGACGGCGACCGCGCCGCGTTCGCCGACCGGTTCTGGCCCGATGGGACGGCGCGGCTCACCGCGTACGAGTACCAGGGCCTGCTCCAGTCGCGCTGCGACGAGCTCACCTGCACGATCTGCCACGGGATGCACGAGGGCGATCCGCGCGGGCAGCTCCGCCCCGCCGCGCGCGGTGACGGCGCGTGCACGAGCTGCCACGACGCCGACCTCGCGGAGACCACGCACACCGGCCACGACGCGCGGATCGCGTGCGTCGAGTGCCACATGCCGCGGATCGTCTACGGCGTCGTCGAGGCGCACCGGAGCCATCGCATCGAGCTCCCGGTCCCGCGCGCGGATCGACCCGGCGCGTGCGCGCTCTGTCACGCCGACCGCACCGACTCATGGATATCGCAAGGTTACTTGCGTCTGTACGACGCGCGCGTCGAGGTCGATCGCACCGACCCGTGGCCGCGCGTCCATCGCGACGCGGTCGGCGGCGATCCGATCGAGCGCGCGCTCGCCGTCGCCGCCCTCGGGCGCCGAGGTGCGCTGGGAGACCGCCCGCGCCGCGCGGCGCTCCTCCTGGACGCGATGCTGGAGGACCCCTACCCCGCCGTGCGGCACCTCGCGTGGCGCAGCCTCGGCCGGCTCGCGGCGATCCCGGACGGCTACGTCCCCGAGGCCTCGCGCGCGGAGCGCGCCCGCTGGGCCGAGCGGGCACGTCCCTCGCTCGAGCTCGCGCCGCTCGACGCCGAGGAGCTCGCGCGCCTGCGCGCGGAGGCCGAGCACGCGGCGATCTTCATCGGCGAGTAGCGAGGAGGCGGTACACGGGCAGGCCGTCCGCCTCGGCGCGCACCTCGCGGTTGCTCTTCGCGAAGGGGTTCGCGTCGATCCGCCGGACCTCGAACGCGGGATGCTCGGCGAGGCGCGCCTCGTAGTCGAGCGCGCGCTCCTCGACGTCGGTCTGCACGTAGAGCTCGCCGCCCGACGCGATCAGGCGCGCGAGGGTGTCGAGGAAGTCGTCGGTGACGACCATCCGCTTCGCGTGGCGCTTCTTCCACCACGGATCGGGGAAGTGCACGAACACCCGCTGGACGCAGCCATCGGGGCCCGCGCGCTCGAGCAGCTCGCGGGCGTCGGTGCGGAACGCGCGCGCCGCGTCGAGGCCCTCGCGGATGCGCTTCGCCTCGACCTGGTACGCGAGCTTGGCCTTGAGCTCGACGCCGATCATCCGGCTCACGCGCGCGCGCGCGCGCTCGAGGAACGAGCGCCCTCGCCCGAAGCCGATGTCGAGCTCGAGGGGCCCGTCCCCCGGGACGAGCGCGCGCAGATCCACGGCGCCCTCCGGGGGGGCCGGCGCGCGGTCGTCGTATCGCACGGGAGGCGGGGTCGGCGGGCGGGTCACGGGGGCTTGCCCGATAGGCCCCGCCGAGCGGCCTGTCAACGCGTAGGTGTGCACCATTCTTGACCCTTCCGGCCGTTCTCGCGTATCCAGGCACGGTGCTCGTCGCGAGGGTCGGCGAGCCACGAGGAGGTCGGTGGTGGCGGTGAAAATCCTGGCCGCGGACGACAGCGCCACGATGCGCAGGGTCCTGCAGATGACCTTCGCCGGCGAGCCCGTCGAGCTCGAGACCGTGGACAGCGGGGAGGCCGCGGTGGAACGCGCCTCGCACGCCCCGCCCGATCTCGTGATCGTCGACGCCGCGATGTCGATGAGCGGCTACGAGGTCGCGCACGCCATCAAGACCAACCCGGGCACCCAGAACGTCGCCGTCATCGTGCTCGCCTCGCAGCACCACCCCTACGACGCCGGCAAGGGCCGCGAGGCCGGCGTCGACGACCACGTCCTCAAGCCCTTCGACACGCAGGCCATGATCGACAAGGCGCAAGAGGTCTTGTCGAGGCCGCGCGCGGTCGCGGCGGGCG
>JAYRVK010000265.1:0-2623 GCA_041918555.1 Sandaracinaceae bacterium | reverse complement strand
GCCCCCCCCCCCGCCCCCGCCCCGGGGGGGGCCGGGGGGGGGGGGGCGCTCCCCGCCGCGGGGCGCGGGGGCCGCCGCCGCAGAAGACCCTGCTCAGGGGCTTCGGAGGCGCACCGACGAGAGTGGTCGACGGTCTTTCAGCGCACGGGAACGGAGACGCAGCTCCCGTCGCCGGGCGCGTCCTGACAGATCAGGAGCTCCTTGGCGACGGCGGGCCGGCCGGTCATGCGGCCGACGGCGACGATCGTGATGTTGTGCGGCGCGTTGATGTCGATCTCCGGCAGCGTGGCGGTCCCGATGACCCGACCGCTGCAGGGGTTCTCGGCGCCGACGCGCACCTGCACGCGCACCTCCGGGCCCGCGAACGTCACGGGCTGGTAGCGGCTCGGGAAGGCGGGGATGCCGCCCACGTCGCCGTACGCCACGCCCATGAAGATCGTGGTGCCGGCCGAGCGCGCGGTCTCGCCCGGCAGGCACAGATCGAGGGTCGCGGCGCCGAGGAGCGCGTTCACGAGGCGCGCGCGCTGCTGGCCCATCACGGTGCCCTGCTCGTCGACGAGCGCGAGCGCGGCGAGGTTCGCCGGCGTCGTCGCGTCGCTGTACACGACGACGGTGCCCGGCGCGCCCGCGGCCGGTCCGGTCGCGGTGACCGGCGTGCCGTCGGCGAGCGCGACGCTGATCTCGCCGCCGCCCACGACCTCCGAGTAGCCCGTCGCGGTCTTGAACGCGGCCGCGCCGAGCGCCGCGTCGCCGGCGGTGCCGGTGACCTCTGCGCTCGCCGCGCCCGCGGCGGCGTGGATCACGCGCGCGCGACCCGGCGCGGGCGGCGGCGGGGGCTCGGGCTCCGGAGCCGGCTCCGGCTCCGCGACCACCTCGGTCCCCGACGTCGCTTGGGTGTCTTCCTCGGCGGCGTCGCCGCCCCCCCCGCACCCCGCACCGACCATCACCATGAGAAACAGCCGCGCGAACCTGCCCATAAAATCCACCTCCGGGCGCCTCCGTAAATCGGCTTGCCCTCGCGAGCAAGCCGGCTCGACCGCGGCGGCTCCGGGAGTAGATCCTCGATCGCCATGATCCGCCGCTGTCCGAGGTGCCAGGCCAAGAACCGCGTGCCCGAGGCGCGCCTCGACGCGACGCCCAAGTGCGGGCACTGCAAGGCCCCGCTCGGCCCGCTCCGCGAGCCGGTCCCGGTCGAGTCGGCGGAGGACTTCGACGCGCTCGTGAAGGGCTCGCCAGTCCCCGTCCTCGTCGACTTCTGGGCGGCGTGGTGCGGGCCCTGCCGCACGGTCGCGCCCGAGCTCGAGAAGCTCGCGGAGCGGCTCGCGGGCGAGCTCGTGGTGGCCAAGGTCGACACCGAGGCGCTGCCCGAGGTCGCGGGCCGGTTCGGGATCCGCAGCATCCCGACGATGGTGCTCTTCCGCGACGGCGCCGAGCGCGCGCGCGTGAGCGGCGCCATGCCGGCCGACGAGATCGCGAGGCGCGTCGGGCTCGGCGGCCCGCGCGTGCGCGTGTGAGCGAGGCCGCGCGCATCGAGCCGCCCGACGGGGCGAGGCTGTTCGAGCGGGAGCGCTCGATCCGCGCGCGCGCGGTGCTGCTCGGCGTGCGGATCGACACGCAAGGGCTCGAGCCGTGGCGGCACCAGCCGCTCGGGGTGATCGTGCGCGAGCGCGGCTGGGTGCTGGTGTTCCCCTACGGCGCGGTGGTGCTGCTCGACGTTCCCGAGGCCGAGCGCGCGGACGCGCTGGCGTCGGTGGCGACGCGCGTGCGCGACCCGGTGCCCGGTCGCGAGCGCGAGGAGGTCGAGCTCGTGCTCGAGCCGAACGCCTCGCGATCGGTCGACGATCAGGGGAGGATCCTGCTCACGCATCCATCGATCGAGCGCATCGCGGTGGCCGCGAGCGTGCTCGCGAAGAGCGTGGTGCTCGCGCACTACGAGGAGCAGGCTCACCACGCGATGGAGCGCGTCGAGGCGCTGGCCGAGCGGCTGCGCGGCCGGGGCGGCAAGCGCGTGAAGAGCGACGAGCTCCTGTGGGAGCTCGGCGACGCGCTCCTCGCGCAGAGCCGGACGATCGGGCGCGCGGAGGTCGCGGAGAAGCTCGAGCTCACCTGGGATCTCCCCGACGTCGACCGGCTCTACGAGCGCCTCGCGCAGGAGTACGAGCTCGCGGATCGCGACCGCGTGCTCTTGCGCAAGCTCGAGCTGATCGACAGGACGGCGACGATCTACCTCGAGCTGATCCGGACGCGGCAATCGACGCGGCTCGAGTGGTACATCATCGCGCTCATCCTCGTGGAGGTCGTGCTCTACGTGTACGACCTCGTCTCGCCGGGGTGAGCCCCACCGGGGACGGGCGCGCGCTCGTGCGTCGAGGGGAGTGCCGGCTCCGGTCGTGCAAGCTTCCGTGCGCGCTACGCGACGCGCTCCGTGGAGTCCGGTGGTCTTGATCGAATGGGGGGCGCTCGCCGCGCCCCCGCGCTTCGCGCGGACCGGCGCGAGGCGCGCTCGTGCGTTGGGAGAAGTGGTGGCTCCGGTCGTGCAAGCTTCCGTGCGCGCTACGCGAGGCGCTCCGGGGAGTCCGGTGGTCTTGATCGAATGGGGGACGCTCGCCGCGCCTGCGGCGCG
>JAYRVK010000264.1:0-3352 GCA_041918555.1 Sandaracinaceae bacterium | reverse complement strand
GGCAGGGCGGATCCTCGGCGCGCTCGGCCGCGGCCGCGGCGCGCTCGGCCGCGTAGGGGCACGGCTCGTCCGAGCGCAGCTCGCACGGCGACTGCCGCGCCGACGGACAGCCGCCGAACAGACAGGCGCCGAGCTGGAGCGAGGCCACCGCGAAGGCGAGCAGCCCGCCGACGACGAGGAGCCTCCCCACCTTGCCGAGGGCCGCCCAGCGGGTCCCGAGGTACTGGAGGATCAGGCCGGACAGCGTCTTCGCGCGTTGCACCATGCGGGGGAGCCTAAGGCCCCCCGCGGCGCGCCGCCAGCGGGTTATGCTCGGCGGATGGGCGTCGAGGACGAGGTACGCGCCGCCAACGACGCCTTCTACGCGGCGTTCCGGGCGCGCGACTTCGCCGCCATGAGCGCGCTGTGGGCCCGGCGCGCCCCCACCCTCTGCGTGCACCCTGGCTGGGACGTCCTGCGCGGTCGCGACGACGTGCTCCGGAGCTGGCAGCGGATCCTCGCCAACCCGAACGCGCCCGCGATCGAGGGGAGCGACGTGGAGGTGGCCCTCTTGGGCGAGGTCGCGGTCGTGACCTGCCGCGAGGGCGAGCGCGGCCGCGCGGCCGGCCTCGTCGCGACGAACGTGTACGTCCGCGAGGACGGCGCGTGGCGCATCGCCCACCACCACGCGGGCCCGCTCGCGGACCCCGTCGATCCCTCGCCGGATCGCCGCGCGATGAACTGATGCGCGCCCTCGTCCCCCGCGTGCTCGGGTGCGTCCTCCTCGCTGGCTGCGGGAGCGCCGACCGCCGCGCGACCCCGCCCCCGGCCGCCGCGCTCGCACCCCCCGAGCCCGTCGCGCCGCCCGCCCCGGAGCCCGAGCCGTCACCGCCGCCGCCCGAAGGCGTCCCCGACGCCGACGCGCTCGCGCGGGCCTTCGTCGAGCGCATGACCGTCTGGACGCGCGCCGACGGAGCCCGCGTCCTGGCGCGGCGCTGCCGCGAGGGGCCGGTCGACTGCGAGGCGCGCCTCACGGCCTTCGCCCGACTGATCGCGGAGGCGGCCCGACGGCACGGGCTCGATCCGTTCCTGCTCGGCGCGCTCGCGTGGCGCGAGTCGGGCCTCGATCCCTCGGCCGTCGGGCGCAGCGGCGTCGCGGGCCTGGTGCAGCTCCACCCGCGCGGCGCGGGCCGCGGGATGCGCTTCGTGGAGGACCGCCGCTACCGCGAGGCCTGTCAGGCGGAGCTCGAGGCGTGTCAAGCTCCCGTGCTCGATCGAGGTGCGGAGACGCTGGCGGCGGCGATCGGGCGGTGCGGCTCGATCGAGGCGGGGCTCGGCGCGTACGCGGCGGGTCACTGCACCGACCGTGGCGTGCACCCGGAGCGGGTGCTCGAGGAGCAGCGCCGGCTCCGCGAGCTCGCGGAGTGAGGCCCTACGGATCGGCCGGCGGGGCTGTGTCAGACTCGGCGCATGCGATGCCTGACTTCGCGCCGCGCGCTCGCGGCCACGATCGCCGCGCTCGCGCTCGCGGCCTGTGACGGAGGCGGCGGCGGGTTCACCCAGCAGCCCGGCGGCTACGCGGAGTTCCGCGAGGGGACGTCGGTGCGGCGCTTCCGTGGGCAGTGGCCGCTCCCCGCGGGGTCCAGCGCGGTCGCGCGCGCCGAGGCGTTCCTCGCGAGCGGCGCGGTGCGCGTCGCGCTGCCCGTCGGCGTGTCGTACGGGCCGGGCGTGGTGGTCGGGCGGCGCGGCGACACGGTGGTGTTCCCGCTCGAGGCCGCGGGGATCGCGATCGACGGCGGCGAGGTGCGCGTCCACCTCGTGCGCGAGTGGGTGCTCGCGGTGACGGTGCGCGCGCCGAGCCTCGTCGCGGGCTCGAACGTCCCGGTCTTCGCGATGGAGGACGCGATCGCGCTCGTGAGCTCGCGCGAGTCGGGGCTCGAGCTGCGGGGCACGCCGGAGCTCCGCTTCGCCATGCCCGCGATGCTCACCGGCGAGCCCGCGCCCGCGATCCTCCACTGGCGCATCGCGCTCGACGACACGGTCGCGCACCGGCCGCGCGTCTACTGGGTGGACGCGAACGACGGCGAGATCGCGTGGGTCGAGCCCCTCGCGGCCCGCGTGATCGGACGCGAGGTGTGGGACTGCCACGGCGCGCCGAGCGAGGGGCGGTGCCGCGAGGAGCGGACGAACCGCGTCTACGAGGCCACCGATCCGACGCCCACGGTCCCGGACCCGAGCGTCGAGGCGACGCTCGCGCACGAGTACGCGCTGGCGAGCTGCGAGCGCTTCGAGGCGCTCTACTCGGACGACGCGGCCTGCGACCCGATCGTGGCGTTCACCGGCTTCGGGACCGCGGCGGGGTACGCCGCAGCGCAAGAAGGCTTGCTGTTCTTCGGTCCCGGGGCGCTGGATCACGGCGAGGGCCGGGTCACCTTCGAGCACGAGATCGCGCACGCGCTGACGCACCGCCACACCGGGCTCGTCGGCGCCCTCGAGCCCGGCGCGACCTCCGAGGCCTACGCGGATCTGAGCGCGATGTTCGCGACGCAGCCCGCGCGCTGGCAGGTCCGGAACCCGGACGGCGACGTCGTGCGCGATCTCGAGAGCCCGCGGATGACCTCGCACCCCGCGCGGTACGACGATCGCCGCCAGCTCGACGAGACGTGGAGCGCCGACGACAGCAACGACTGGGGCGAGGTCCACGCGAACTCCGCGATCCTCGGCCACGGCGTGTGGATCGCGACGGTCGGCGGGGTGAGCGTCGGCGGCACCGATCATCCGGGCATCGGGTACGAGAAGGCGGAGCAGATCCTCTTCCTCGCGCTCTCCGAGTACTCGGGCCGCATGAGCACGCTGCGCCAGGCCGCGGACGATCTCGCGGCCGCGTGCAACCGCGAGGCGGCGACGCGGTTGATCTACGAGACCACCGTGTTCGCGGACCACTGGTTCATCACGCCGCACGACTGCGCGGTGCTGCGCAACGCGCTCGCCGAGGTCGGGCTCCTCGAGGCCGATCGCGACATGGACTCGTGGGAGGACTCGGCCGACGTCTGCCCCGATCACTACAACCCGCTCCAGCTCCGCGCGGACACCGGCGCGTGCGTGGACGAGACGCGGATCGAGCTCCCCGACGCGGGCCCGCCGGACCGCGACGCGGGCCCGGTGCTCCTCGACTTCCCGGACGCGCCCCCCGCGACGCCGACGTGCCCGTCGATGATGGCGTTCAACGACCGCGCGTTCCCGCCGATCACCATCACCCTCGACGACCAGAGCGCGCCCAGCTGCGTCGGGTGCTCGGGCGGCCGCGGCGCCGGCTACTCCGTCACGTGCCGCTACCGCCAGGCCGCGACGGGCGGCGGGATGGACACGTTCT
>JAYRVK010000263.1:0-9900 GCA_041918555.1 Sandaracinaceae bacterium | reverse complement strand
CTCGCGCACGCCTCCATCGTCGACGGGATCCTCCTCGCGCGCGGCCAGCACCCCGATCTCGAGATGCGCTTCTTCAAGCACGACTCGATGAGCGCGCTCGAGAACTGCCTCGAGACGGCCGAGCACGCCAAGAAGCTGGTCGTCGTCGAGGGGCTCTACAGCGTCGACGGGGACTTCGGCACGCTCGACCAGACCGTGGCCCTCGCGAAGAAGCACGGCGCGGCGATCCTCGTCGACGACGCGCACGGCATCGGGACGCTCGGCCCGACCGGCCGCGGCGTGTGCGAGCGCTTCGGCGTGCTCGCCGACGTCGACCTGTTGATCGGGACCTTCTCGAAGTCGTTCGGCGGGGTCGGCGGCTTCGTCGTCGCCGACGCCGCGCTCATCGACTACGTGAAGATGTCGGCGCGCGCGTTCCTGTTCTCCGCGTCGCTCCCCGTCGCGCAGGTCGAGGCCGCGATCCGCGCGCTCGAGATCATCGAGGCCGAGCCCGAACGGCGCGCGCGCCTCGAGCACAACGCGAAGTACTTCCGCGATGGTCTGCTCGAGCTCGGCTTCGACCTCGGCGACAGCGAGACCC
This sequence comes from Sandaracinaceae bacterium, assembly GCA_041918555.1. Classification (GTDB taxonomy): domain Bacteria; phylum Myxococcota_A; class Polyangia; order Polyangiales; family Sandaracinaceae; genus JACKEC01. The sequence goes on along the minus strand of JAYRVK010000263.1, from coordinate 9,320 downwards.
ACATCACGCCGATCATGATCCGGGACGAGCTCCGCACGCTCACGATGGGCGCGTACCTCTTCCACGGCGGCGGGGTGATGATGATGCCCTTCGTCGCGCCCGGCGTGCCCAAGGGCACCGAGCGCCTGCGCTGCAACGTGACCGCCGCGCACACGCGCGCGGAGATGGGCTACGCGCTCGAGGTGCTCGCGGAGGTCGGACGGAGGCTCGAGGTCCTGCCCGAGACCGCGCACACGTCGGCGCCGGGCTGGGAGCGCGCGCTCCGCGTGGCGCAGCACGGCCTCGCCGGCGTGCGCAACGCGGGCCTCGGCCACCTCGCCAAGCAGCTGCGCACGCACGGCGCCCCCGTGCGCGACGCCGCCGCGGACCTGTGGCGCGCCACGAAGCGACCGCGGGCGCGCGACGGATGGAGCCCCGAGGCGCGCGCCTGATCGCCCTCCGCGATTGCGCTCGATCAATCCGGATCGGGGCGCGCTGCGCACACCCGTCGAATGTCGGTGAAGAAGAACCGGTTCGCGGCCGGCGGCGCGCTGATCGTGCTGGGCCTCCTCGCTCTGGCCGTCGCGCAGCAGCTCGACGCGGCGCGGCCGGACGTCGTCCCGGACCCCACGATCGGGCCCGACCGCGTGGTGGACCGCGTGCGCGCTGCGTTCCCGCAGACCAAGGGCTGGTTCCGCATCGTGGAGAGCGCGCGCTACGCGACGGGCGCGGCCGGGCGCATCGTGCCGGACTACACGGCGCTGAATCACCCGCGGGTGCGCTGGGAGGACGCGTCGGGGCACACGATCGCGGCCCAGTTCGCGCCCACCTTCCGGAACGCGACGCGGATCCTCAGCGGCGAGGACCCCGACGCGTGGATCGACGTGCTCCCCGAGGGCGGTGCGGACGTCGTCGCACAGATCCAGGACGGGCTCGTCGTCTATCCGGGCGCGTACCGGGACACCGACGTCCTCTACAAGTCGACGCCCACGCACACCGACGAGTACCTCTTCCTGCGCACGCGCGAGGCGCCCACGCGCTGGACGTTCCGCGTGCGCGCGGGCCCGCGGATCGCGCGGCTGCGGCAGGCCGGCGCCGCGGTCGAGGCGATCGACGCGCGCGGCGTGCCGTGGATGCGCGCGAACCCGCCGTTCGCGGTCGATGCGTCGGGCACGCGGGTGGACGGTGTGATCCGGATCGAGGGCGAGCGCCTGATCGCGGAGATCGACACCACGAGCCTCGCGCTGCCGATCCTCGTCGACCCGGACTGGCGCTCGACCGGCGACATGTCGCACGGTCACTTCTACTTCGGGCTCGATCCGCTCCCCGACGGCCGGCTCCTCGCGACCGGCGGGTGCTCCGCGAGCGTGTGCAGCGGCGACCTCACGCTGCCCGCGTGCCGCACGGTGGTGAGCGCGGCCGAGGCGCTCGACCTCCCCACGCGCACGTGGTCGCGCCTGGGCGACGCGAACCTCCGCTCGTTCCTCCACGTGCACGCGACGCTCCCCGACGGCAGCATCCTCGTCGCGGGCGGCTGCGCGAACCCGGACTGCACGGCGGTGAGCGTGCTCGCCGACGTGTGGGACGTCGGGATCGACGCGTTCCGCGCGCTGCCCGACCTCACGATCGCGCAGGCCGGGATGGTGTCGGCCACGCTGCCCGACGGGCGCGTGCTCGCGGCCGGGGGCTGCGACGCGGCCGGCTGCTCGACGGACGCGGTCGCGTTCGATCCGGGCACCGAGACCTGGCTCGGGCGCGCACCGATGACCGTCGCGCGCGGGCGGGCCGCGGTCCAGACGCTCCTGGACGATCGCGTGCTCGCGGTCGGAGGGTGCACGTCGATCCTCTGCGCGAGCACCCTGGCCTCCGCAGAGCTCTACGACCCGGCGCGCGACGCGTGGGAGCCGACCGGCGACATGGCGACCGCGCGCGGAGGGCACTTCTCCGCGCGGCTCCTCGACGGACGCGTCCTCGTGGGCGGCGGCTGCGAGGACCAGCGCTGCGCGCGCGTCCTGTCGTCGGCGGAGATCTACGACCCCGAGACCGGCGCGTTCACGCCCACCGGCGCGATGCAGCAGCCGCGCGTCGGCGCCGTCGCGGTGACGCTGCCCGACGGCTCGGTGATGGTGAACCAGGGCTGCGCGTCGACGACCGAGTGCGACCTCACGAACGAGATCTGGGACCCGGCCACCGGGGAATTCGGGCGGATCGAGGACGCGCTCACCGTGCGCGCGTTCCACGAGACGGTGCGCCACGACGAGTCGGAGCAGGTCGTCGCGGTGGGCGGCTGCCAGCCAGGCACGTGCTCGTGGTGGAACGAGACCTACGACGTGTCCGCGCTGATGGCGCCCGACGCGGGATCCCCCGTCGACGCGGGTCCGCGCGACGCGGGCCCGCCGCGCGACGCGGGCGGGGGCGGCGTCGACGCGGGCGCGAGCGACGACGCAGGCGGCGGGGGCGGGACCTCGGGCGGCGGGTGCGGCTGCGCGATCCCGCCGCCGGGCCGGCCCGGAGGGCTCGTGCTCGCGCTGGCCGTCGTAGGCGCCGCGCTTCGACGGCGGGCGCGCCGGTGACGCGCGCCCCGATCCTCTGCGCGGTCGTCGCGCTCGCGTTCGGGTGCGACGGAGAGCCCGCTCCCGTCGACGCGGGCGAGGACGCAGGCGCTCCCTCGATCGACGCGGGCGAGGACGCGGGCGAGGACGCGGGCGAGGACGCGGGCGCCGACGCCGCGATCGTGTGCCCGAGCCCCTGCGGCGAGTGCGAGGCGTGCGTCGAGGGCCGCTGCACGTCGCTCGGCGCGCCGCGCACGATCGGTCGGCTCAACTCGGGCTGGTACCACGCCCTCGCGATCGACGACGCAGGCGCGCTCTGGGTCTGGGGCGAGAACGACAACGGCCAGCTCGGCCTGGGCGATCGCGCCGACCGCGTGCTCGCGACGCGCGTGGGCAGCGACGCGTGGATCGCCGCGGACGGAGGCTCGCGGCACAGCTGCGCGGTCCGCGCCGACGGAACGATGTGGTGCTTCGGCGCGAACGTGCACGGACAGCTCGGCGTGGGCGACGACGTCGATCGCGACTCGCCGGCGCAGGTCGGGACCGACACGGACTGGGTCGACGTCGCGTGCGGCGGCCTCCACACCTGCGGGCTCCGCGCAGACGGAACCACCTGGTGCTGGGGCTCGAACCCCGCGGGCCAGCTCGGCCTCGGAGACCGGATGGGGGACGAGCACGACCCGGTGCGCTCGGGGGACCTCGACGTGTGGGCCGCGCTGCGCGCGATGACGCGCCACACGTGCGGGCTCACGAGCGACGCGAGCCTCTTCTGCTGGGGCGACAACAGCGACGGGCAGCTCGGGCAAGGCGACACCGTGGATCGTCGGAGCGCCCTCCCGGTGGCGGCGGGGTCGCGCTTCGAAGCGCTGGCGTGCGGTGCGCGGCACACCTGCGCGATCGACGACGCGGGGGCGCTGTTCTGCTGGGGCGCGAACGAGCTCGGGAGCCTCGGCCTGGGCGACGCCCTCGATCGCGCGATGCCCGAGCGAGTCGGCGCGGATCTCTGGTCCGCGGCGGGCGGCGGCTTCGAGCACTCGTGCGGGGTGCGAGACGACGGGAGCCTCTACTGCTGGGGCTCGGGGACCTTCGATCAGCTCGGCACCGGCGAGGCGGGGCCCGTCCCGTCGCCCGCGCGGGTCGGCGCGTCCACCGACTGGGCCTCGCTCGCGCTGGGCTACTACCACTCGTGCGCGCTCGACCGCGACGGCACCGCGTGGTGCTGGGGCGACAACGCGCGCGGCCAGCAGGGGGGAGGCCCTGACCTCGGGGAGCGCCGGCCCGCGCCGGGGAGGGTGTGCTTCCCGCCGTGAGCGCGATCGGCCTCGACGTCGGCTCGACCACCGTCAAGCGCGTGGTGATCGACGGCGCCGAGGTCGTCAGCTCCGTTTGCGTGCGACACGCGGGGCGTCCGCGCGAGGTCGTGCGCGACCTCCTCGCGGAGGTACGCCGCGCACACCCGCGCCTGCCCACCGGCGTCACGGGCTCGATCGGCGTCGCGATGGCGGCCGAGCTCGACGCGCGCCCGGTCCACGAGGTCCCCGCCGTCGCGCTCGCCGTGCGCACCCTCCACCCGGCGACCGCGTCCGCCGTCGAGCTCGGCGGGCAGGACGCGAAGGTCCTCTTCCTCGACCGCGCCGGCGACACCGAGATGAACGACCGCTGCGCCGCGGGGACCGGCGCGACGATCGATCGGATCGCGGCGCGTCTCGGGCTCGACGAGGCAGAGCTCGCGCGCGCGCGGCTCGAGGGCGATCTGCGCGTCGCGGCGAAGTGCGGCGTGTTCGCCGAGACCGACTGCGTGAACCTCGTGGAGCGCGGAGCCAGCCCTCGCGCGGTCCTCTCGGCGCTCGCGCGCGCCATCGTGGTCCAGAACCTCGCGGTCCTCGGCCGCGGGCGCGTGCCTCCGGCGCCGGTCCTCTTGCTCGGCGGTCCGCACGCGCACCTGCCGGTGCTCGCGGAGGCGTGGCGCGAGGCGCTCGGGCGCGCGTGGGGCGAGCGGGGGGTCGCGCCCGGTCCCGTCGAGGTACCGGCGCACGCCGAGCTGTTCGCCGCGATCGGCGCCGCGGCCCACGCCGCGCGTGGCGGGCGCCGGCTCCCAATCGTCACCGGTGTGCGCGCGGGCTCGCGCGAGGGCCCCGCGCTGTTCGGCCCGGGCCGGGATCGGGCGGCGCTCGGGCCGCTGACGGCGCACGAGGCGCCTGCGTCGCTCGAGGCGGGGCCGCTCGCGGTCCACGTCGGGATCGACGCGGGCTCGACGACGTCGAAGCTCGTCGCGCTCGACGCAGAGGATCGCGTGCGCTTCGCGAGCTATGCACCGTCGCGCGCAAACCCCGTGGACGACGCACGCGCTCGGTTGGCCGAGCTCGAGGAGGCGGCGCGCCGCGCCGGGGCACGCCTCGAGATCGTGGGCCTCGGGACCACCGGCTACGGCGGGGAGCTCGTGGCCGCCGCGCTCGGAGCCGATCTCGTGCGGGTCGAGACGCTCGCGCACGCCGCCGCGGCCACCGCGGCGATGCCCGACGTCGACGCGATCGTCGACGTCGGCGGGACCGACGTGAAGGTGGTGCGCGTGGAGCAGGGCGAGGTGAAGCGCTTCACGCTGTCCACGCAGTGCTCCGCGGGCCACGGCGCGTTCCTCGCACAGGCCGCTGCGAGCGCCGGGATCCCGCTCACCGAGTACGCCGAGCGCGCGCTCCGGGCGAAGCGGCTGCCGCGCTTCACGATCGGCTGCGCGGTCTTCATGGACACCGATCGCGTCACGTTCCTGCGCTCGGGCTTCGACCCGGACGAGATCCTGGCCGGCCTCGCGTGGGCGCTCCCCCGCAACGTCTGGGAGTACGTGGTCGGCGAGTCGCCCGCACGATGGGGCCGGCGCTTCCTCTTGATGGGCGGCGCGCACCGCAACCTCGCGGCGGCGTGGGCGCACGCGGAGTACCTGCGCGAGCACGTCGAGGGCGCGCAGATCGCGGTGCACCCACGGCCCGAGCTCGGCGGCGCGATCGGGGTCGCGCTCGAGGTCGGTCGCGCGCGCCGCTCGCCCACGCGCTTCGTCGGCCTGCCGGCGGCCCGCGCGGTCGAGGTCCACACCCGGACCGACGAGTCGACACGCTGCGGCCGATGCGACCTCGGGTGCGCGCGCAGCCTGGTCACCGTCCGCGCAGAGGGTCGGGCGCGCGCGCTCGTGGTCGGCAACGCGTGCGAGCGGGGCGCGAGCGCGGAGGACGGCGTCGAGCGTCGCCGCGGACGCGGCCACGCCGCGAACGGCATGGCCTACGAGGTCGCGCGCCTCTTCCGCCCTCCGCCCGCGTCCGCTCGCGCGCGCGCCGACGCACCGCGGATCGGGATCCCGCGCGTGATGTGCCTCTATCGGTCGGCCCCGCTCTTCCTCGGCTACCTCGCCGCGGCCGGCGTCCCGCCCGAGCACCTCGTGCTGTCGCACCCGACGTCCGCGGCGCGGTTCCACGAGGGGGCCACCGCGGGCGTCAACGATCCTTGCTTTCCTGCGAAGCTCGTCCGATCCCACGTCCGCGAGCTGCTCCGCGAGCCGATCGATCTCTTGTTCCTGCCCACCCTCACGCACGCGAAGATCGCGGTGCACGGGACGGCCGACACCGCGTCCTGTCCCATCGTCGCGGCCTCGGGGCACACGGCGCTCGCGGCGCTGCGCCGCGACCCAGAAGCGCTGTCCCGCCGCGGGGTCCACGTGCTGACCCCCGAGCTCACGCTGACCGACCCCGAGCGGCTCGACGCACAGCTCTTCGAGGCGTTCGGAGAGGTGCTCGGGATCGACGAGGACGTGCACCGGCGCGCGCTCGAGGCGGGCCTCGCGGCCCAGCGACGCTTCCACGAGGACTGCCAGCGCTTCGGGCGCCGCACGCTCCGCCTCGCGCGCGCGGCGAGACGCGCGGTTGCGATGATCCTCGCGCGCCCGTATCATGGCGATCCGGGCGTCGAGCACGGGATCTCGACCGAGCTCGCGGCCCGCGGGATCCCCGTGCTGACCATCGCGACGCTCCCGGCCGACGACGCCGCGCTCCTCGATCTCTCGGAGCTCCTCCCCGAGGTGACCAACTCCGGCTGCGCCGAGCAGACGTGGGCGGCGCGGGTGATCCGCGCCGACCCCGCGCTCTGTCCCGTGCACCTGTCGAGCTTTCGGTGCGGGCAGGACGCCTCGATCGCGGGGACGTTGGCGACCCTGCTCGACGAGCTCGACCGCCCGTCGCTCTCGATGCAGGACCTGGACGAGGATCGCCCGGGGCTCTCGTTCGGCGTGCGCCTCGAGACCTTCGCGCACGCAGTGCGGCACTACGAGGCCCGGCGATGAGCGCGCTCCTCGTCGGCGGGCTCGGGCTCCCCCACGACGCGCTCGTCGCCGCCGCGCTGCGCGCGGGAGGCCTCCCCGCCGAGACGCTCGGTGCGATGGACGCCGAGGCCTGCGAGCTCGGGCGCGCGGCGCTCCCGCGCGGGCAGTGCGCGCCGATGCTCTACACCACGGGCGCGCTGCTGCGCGCGGCGCGCGGCAGGAGCGGGCTGCGCGCCCTGCACGTGCAGAGCTGCGGCCCGTGCCGCTTCGCGCTCTTCGGCGCGGGCTGGGCGCGCGCGCTCGAGCGCGCCGGCTCGGCGCCGATCGAGCTCGTGTCGATGGAGCCGTCGCTCGCAGTGCTCGGTGCGCCGACGGCGTTCGCCCCGTCCGCGCCGCTCGCCCGGGTCGAAGCGATGGTCGAGGCGGTGGCCGCGGCCGACGCCCTCGCCGAGACCGCGCACCGCCTGCGGCCCTACGAGCGATCCCTCGGCGCGATCGACGAAGCGGCGCAGGCGGCCACGAGCGAGGTCTGCGCGCGCATCGAGCGCGGGGAGGCGCCGCTCCAGGCGCTGAGGGCAGTGCGCGGTTGGCCCGACGGACGCTGGGAGGTCGGCCCCGCGCCGCTCGCCCGCGCAGTCCTGGTCGGTGAGCCCTGGTCGCTCCACGTCGACGGCGACGGGCGCCTCCACCTCCCGCGCGTGCTCGCGTCGGCCGGCGTCGAGCTCGAGGTCCCGCCCGTCGGCACGTGGCTCGCGTACCTCGCGTGGCAGGCGCGGCGCCCTGGCTTCGGCCGCCAGCGCGAGCTCGACGCTGCGCGCGTCGAGGCGCTCGAGGCCCGCCTCGCCGAGACCTACGCCGACGCGGCCGACGCGGCGGGGCTCGACGACTTCGCGTTGCCCGACATGGACGCGATCGAGCGCGCGGCGGCGCCGCACGTGAGCCCGGCGATCCGCGGCGGCTACGGCCACGTCGAGCTCGGGCTCGCGCTACTCGCCGCCGCGGCGCGCCGGGCGCACTTCGTGATCTCCATCAAGTCCTTCGGCTGCATCCCCTCCGCGGGCATCACCGACGCGATCCTCCCGACCGCGCTCGACGGAGTGCCGTACCTCTCGATCGAGCTCTCCTCCGACGGCGAGGCCGCCCGCGAGAGCCGGCTCGCGATGCGCGTCGCCGACGCGCTCGATCGCGCCTCGCAGGAGCTCGCGACGGCGCGCGGCGACGGCCGCCGCCCCCATCGGCTCGATCCGCTGCGCCCTCCGGGCGGCCCGCGGCGGTTCGCGTGCACCCAGGCGGAGCTCGCCATGCTCGGATAGGTGCTCCATGCGCAACATGTCTTGCACATTCCTGACGCTCGCGCTCCTCGGCTGCACGCCGGAGGCGCCCTCGTCGCTCGTGGTCGGCTACAGCGCGCTGCGGATCAGCCTGCCAGTCTTCGTCGCACAGGAGCGCGGGCTCTACGCGCGCCACGGCGTCGCGGTGGAGCTCCGGCGCTTCGACACGGCGCAGCCCCTCGTCGACGAGGTCCTCGACGGGCGGATCGACGCGGGCGGCTTCGCGGCGCTGCCGATCGTGATGACCGCCGCGACGCGCGACGCCTCGGCGGTGCACCTCGCCGCGGTGATGGTCGAGGACGAGGCCCACCCCGTGAGCTACCTCCTGCGGCGCGCGGGCGAGGGCGCGCTCCGCGGCGTCGGGGATCTGCGCGGCCGCCGCGTGGGGATCCTCCCGACGATCGCGTACGAGCGCTGGCTCGGCGCGGTGCTCGAGCGCGAGGGCGTCGACGCGTCGGAGGTGACCGTCGTCCCCATCGCGCCCGCGCAGCAGCTGCAGGCGCTCGCGGAGGGAGGCGTCGACGCGCTCTTCACGAACGACCCGATGGCGACCGCGGCCCTCGCACGCGGCGTGGCCGAGCCCCTCGGAGACGTCGCGCCGGTCCCACGCGCGCTCGGCGGCCCGCTCTGGTTCGGCGCGTTCCTCGTCGGCGAGGACCTCTTCGCGGAGCGCCCCGACGACGCGCGCCGGCTCGTCGCCGCCATCGACGAGGCCGTCGCGATCCTCGAGGCGGACCCGGCCGGCGCGCGCGAGGACCTGCGCGGCTACCTGCGCGAGCCCGAGCGCCCCTTCGTGGATCGATACCCTGCCGCGAGCTACCTCCCGAGCGGCGCCGTGGACGACGCGCGCATCGCCCGCGAGGTCCGCGCGATGCAGCGGCTCGGGATCCTCGAGCCGTCGGTCGCGACGCGGGGCTGGGCGCTCGGGGAGGGCGGACCGTAGTGGCGCCGCTCGTCGAGCTCCGCGACGTCGCCGTGACCCTCGGAGGGCGCGACGTGCTGCGCGGCGTGACGCTCACCGTCGAGGAGTCGGAGCGCGTCGCGATCATGGGCGCGAACGGCGCCGGGAAGTCCACGCTGCTCGACGTCGTGCTCGGGCTCCGGCCGTGTCGAGGCGTCGTGCGCGTGCTGGGGGCGCGGCCTCCACACCCGCGG
>JAYRVK010000262.1:0-3429 GCA_041918555.1 Sandaracinaceae bacterium | reverse complement strand
GTCCTCCTCGTCGCGTGCGGAGGAACCCCGCCCGCCCTCGCGCCCACGAGCGCGGCGGCGCGAAGCAAGCAGGGAGGCGCCGAGGGCCCCCTCCGGCCGACCTCCGACGAGGACCTCCGCGCGGCGTTGATCGCGGCCTCGCAGGACGTCCCGCCGCTGCTCCGCCTCGTCGATCCCGCGTGGGGCGTGGGCACCTACGACACCGGCGACACCGGCGTCGCGCACCACTGCTCGCGCGAGGAGCTCACGACGCACCCCGGCATGGCGTTCACCGTCCACGAGGAGGATCGCCTCCGCTGCGATCGAGCTCGCCGGCGCTGCGCCGTCGCCTCGCGCGAGGGAGGCGGCTACGCGTTCTACTTCCGCACGGCCTCGGGCGGCGCGACGTACCTCGACGCGATCATCCACTACGACGGGCGCGCGGTCCCCAGCCGCGAGCCCGGCCCGGCCGCGGCGTTCGCCGACGGGGGCGGGGGCGTCTGCGCGTTCCGACAGACCCTGCGCGCCGACGCCCCGGCCCCGCGCCGCTTCTCGGTGTTCGTCGCGCACCACACCGGGCTCGTCGAGGACACGCTCGCCGCGCACCTCTGCGGCGACGAGGCCGCCGCGGCCTTCCAGGAGCGCGCGGCCCCGTACCTCGGTCGAGCGGACGCGCTCGTGTGCACGCGCGCGCCGACCCGCTGCTCGCTGCGGACCGGCGACGAGGACGTGGTGATCCACGGCGACGCGAGCGGGGCGACCGCGGTCACGATCACCCGCCACGGGATGTTCCCGAACCTCGAGCGCGTCCAGGAGCGCGACCGCGCGGCCTTCGCGCGCGGGCTCGCCGGGCACCGCTGCGAAGACCCCTGAAATCGCGGCGAAACTGGGCCGATCCGCCGCTCAGGATCCGGTCGGCGTAACGGTGTTGCGTCACGCGTGACGTAACGAGTTGCGCGCGTGGCCGGGCGATCCGCCAAGCGGGGTTCGCGGAGGGTGTACGTTTCTTCACGGCCGGCCTTCCCCCGGGCCGTGGCACGCGCGTCGCTATGTCGAGGGCGAAGCACCCGGAGGTTCTCGCCCATGCCGCCACTACGCCCTCGTTGGTCCCGCTTGCTCGCCGTCGCCGCGTTCGCCGGAGCGCTCGCGCTGTCGAGCGGCGCGTCCGCTCAGAACACGATCTTCGGGATCCCGATCCCGCGGGTGGAGCAGGGACCGAACGAGAGCGTCACGATCACCATCACCCCGGGCGCGCCCGCGATCCGAATCCCGACCCCGGGCCTCCCCCCGATCGCTGCGCCGACGGCTCCGCTGCCCCCCCCCTTCGGGGTCCCCGTCGAGCCGCCCCCGGTCGCGCCGGTCGAGCCCACGCTCCCCGGCCAGGGCGGGCGCCTGTTCGGCGTGTTCGTCGGGATCACCGACTACCCGTCCGCCAACGACCTGCCCTTCTGCGCGGACGACGCGCACCGCGTCCAGCGCGCCTTCCTCAACGCCGGGCTGATGCAGCCGAATGACACCGTGGTCCTCACCGACTTCGCCGCGAGCCGCCGGAACGTAGCCAGCGCGATCGAGCGCTTCCAGCGCGCCGCCGGCCCGAGCGACACGGTCGTCTTCTTCTTCAGCGGGCACGGCAACCAGGTGTCCGATCAGAACGGCGACGAGGCCGACGGATCCGACGAGACGATCCTCCTGTCGGACGGGCCGGTGAGCGACGACGAGCTCGGAAGCCTCCTCCAGGGCGGTCACGCGCGCGACTTCGTGGCGCTCGACTCCTGCTACTCGGGCGGCTTCGCGCGAGACCTCGCGCGCCTCGAGAACAGCGTCGGCTTCTATGCCTCGCGCGAAGACCAAGTCAGCTACGTCGCGCCCGAGTACCAGGCGGGCGGCTACCTCTCGTACCACCTCGCGCAGAACATCACGCGCATGGGCGGTCGCCCGATCCCGATGTGGGAGCTCCAGCGCGATCTCCGCACCGACTTCGATCGGTCGGGGGCCACGCAACGCCAGGAGCTCACGGTCGGCGTGAGCCGGATGGTCAACACCCGCACCGTGCTCTTCGACACCCCCAACGGGGCGCCCGTGATGGTCGCTTCTCGCTGAGAGCCGCGATCGCCTTCGAGCGCGCCGCCCCGATCTCCGGGGTGGCGCGTCGCGCGTTTGGGGCACCGAACGGGATTCGGATTTGTCCGACCTTCACTATTCGATTGAAAGTGCGGACCGCATCCACTAGCGTCCCCGCGCATCGAACCCTCTCAGGAGTATTGAATGGCCAAAGCCAAGAAGAAGACGACGACGCGCCGTGGCAGCCCCGAAGCGATCGCCAAGCGGCGAGTGGCCCGCGCGTTGAACCGTCTGTTCGAGGAGTCGGGCGCGACCGAGAGCCTGGACGGACGCACGCTCAAGCGGAAGCAGCGTTTGATGCGCGAGCTGAAGGAAGGCAAGCGCGGGATGCCGCTCAAGGCGCTGGAGGTCCTGGCCCACGCGAACGAGCTCCTCGGGCTCGGCGAGACGCTGACCACGCTGCGCAAGCTCAAGCCGAAGCTCCCGCACACGCCCGCGATCAACGAGGACACGGCGGGCGTCTACCTCGAGACCCAGAAGAACTACGGCTTCGATCCGAAGGCCTGGAAGGTCCTCGGGATCGACCTCGACAAGCTCGCGGGAGGTGCGCCGGCGGCCAAGCCGGCGCGCCGGACCGCCCGCAAGTCGGCGTGAGGCCAGCGCTCCTCGCCGGCCGCTGGTACCCCGGAGAGCCGCGGGCCTGCCGCGCCGCGATCGTCGCTCACTCGATCGAGGTGGCCCTGCCGCCCGGCCCGCGCTGTGGCCTGATCGGCCCGCACGCGGGCTGGGCGTTCTCCGGCGACTGTGCCGGGCGCGGCTACCGCGCGCTCGAGCGGAGCGCGCCGACCGACGTCGAGCTCGCGGTGATCTTCGGCTCGCACCGCGGACCCTACGGCCCGAACACGGTGTTCCGCGACGACGCGTGGGACACCCCGCTCGGTGCGCTGGAGACCGACCGCGCGCTCGCCGACGAGCTCGCCGAGGCGCTCGGCCTCGACGACGAGCCGTCGCGGCCCACGCGCCCGGACAACGCGGTCGAGCTGCACCTGCCCTTCGTCCGCGCGTTCTTCCCGGACGCGAAGCTCCTCATGCTCGGCGTCGAGGCCTCACGGCGCGCGATCGACATCGGCCGCGCGGTGGGCGAGGGCGTGCGCGCCGCGGGTCGCCGCGCGGTGTTCGTCGGCTCGACCGACCTGACGCACTACGGGCCCAACTACGGGTGGGCTCCGCACGGGGGGGGGGCCGAGGCGGTGCGCTGGGTGCGCGAGGAGAACGACCGCGGCTTCCTCGACGCGCTCCTCGCCGAGGACCCTGCGCGCGCGGTCGATCACGGGAGCGAGGAGCAGAGCGCCTGCTGTCCGGGCGCGGCCGTCGCGGCGCTCGAGGCCG
>JAYRVK010000261.1:0-4946 GCA_041918555.1 Sandaracinaceae bacterium | reverse complement strand
TCTACACGCTCCAGGCGCTGCCCGCGTCGCACCGCGCCGCGGTCGCGCGCGGCCTCGTCGCGTGCCTCGCGCCCGGCGGGACGTTGCTCGTGGTCTGCCGCGGGCGCGACGAGGCCGAGCCGGCCGGCGACGCGCCCCCGTTCGCGCTGAGCCGCGCGGAGCTCGCCGCGATCGGCCTCGAGCTGCGGGAATTCGAGGACTTTCTCGACGCGGAGGACCCTCCCGCCCGCCGGTTCCGCGCCGCGCTCGGGCGGTGATTTCGGCCGCGTTTCGGTAGGTTTTGGGGTCGGCGAGGGGCACATCGAGAGTGCCATGACGCGAATCGAGCTCCCCCTCCCCGAGATGCCCGCCCCCGCCCGGACCTCGAGCGCCAGCGACGCCACCTGGCTCGTGCGGGTGAGCGCGTTCCGCGACCCCGTCGCGGCGGCCGGCGACCTCGCCCGCATGCTCCGGATCGACATGGAGCGCGCGCGGATGATCGCGGTGAACGCGCCGGGCGTGCTCGTCTCGGGCCTCCCGCGCATCCGCGCCGAGCAGATCGCCGCCGCCGTGCGCGAGCTCGGGGTGAAGGCGCGCGTCGAGGACGCGATGGACCCGGGGCCGCTGAGCTCGTTCCCCCCCCCGCCCGCGTCGTCGCACCCGCCCGCGCCCAAGCCCGAGCCGCGGCCCGCGCCCGAGCGCGCCGCGCCCGCCCGCGCGGACCGCGGCGGCTTCTGGGCGCAGGTCCCGGTGGCGTTCGTCGCCCCGCTCCTCGGCCAGGGCAGCCTGCTGCTGCTCGCCGCAGGCCTCGCGGGCCTGGCCGTGGCGGTGGCCCTCGTCATCCCGTTCTTCCTGATCTGGAAGCTCGTCGTCGCGACCTTCTTCGCGCTCGTGGCCGTCGGCGTGGTCTACGAGACCTTCGATCGGCTCGCGCAGTCGGCGACGCTCCGCGACGACGACGAGTGGGTGGGCACGCCGATCTCGCGGCTCCCCTCGATGTCGGCGCTCTGCTTCCGCGGGCTCGTCATGACCATCATGTCGGCGGGCATCGGCTTCGCGGTGATCGCGCTGATCCCGGCGCTCGGTGACGTGCGGCTCGTGCTGGGGCTCCTGCTCCTCTCGTACCTCTACTGGCCGATGGCCCTCACGGTGATGAGCATCCGCGGGAGCGTGCTCGGCCTCCTCGACGTCGTCGCGATCGCCCGCGGGATCGCGGCCGCCCCGCTCGAGTACCTGACCGTGTGCGTCGCGAGCTTCGTGGCGATCGCGGGGGCGACGTTCGGCCTGCTCGCCGCGACGGGCCTGGGCGCGGGCCTCGGCGTCATCGCGGGCGCGGGGCTCCTCGAGGCCGGGCTCCTCGTGGTGGGGCTCGCGTTCGCCTACTACGCCGGCATGGCGTACCTGCACGGCGTGCTCGGCTACCTGATGGGCTCGCTCGTGCGCGCGAAGTCCGAGCGCTTCGAGTTCATGCTCGCCGAGGCGTGAGCACACCGAGCGGATTCGGTCAGGGACCGCCGAGCGCGCCCCAACTCACCGGCTCCGGGCGGTTCGGCTGCGAGGGCGGCGCTGACGTGATCGGGCGCTGACCAAAGCTGCCGCCGCCGCCCTGAAGCGGGGCCGGGGCCGCGACGACCGGCTGCGTGGCCGGCCGCCCGATCCGCTGCATCGGCACCTCGTACTCCTGCCCGGCCACGGTGAACGGCACCACCTGTTCGAACGGACGGTACCCCGGGGCGCTCGCGCGGACGCGACGCGGGCCGGGCGCGATCGTCGCGGTGAACGGGTTGGCCGACTGCACCTCGTCGATCCAGAGCGTCGCGCCCACCGGCGCGCGGATCGTCACGCGGATCCCCACCGGCTCCTCCGGCTGCACCGCCGCGGGCGCGGTCGGCGCGACGGGCTCCACCACGGGCTGGGCCGCCGGCTCGGGCGAGGCCTCCGGGACCGGCGCGGGCGGGGCCTCGGGCGGGCCCGCGCTCTCTGCGGTCGTCTCGGGCGCCCGCGCGTGCGCGCCGCGCCCGTCGCTCAGCGCGAAGTACGCGCCGAGCCCCCCCCCCACGAGGACGATGAGCCCGAGCATCGCCACGACCCCGAAGATCAGCCCGCGGTTGCTCGGCGGCGGCGCGAGCGGGTACGGCGTCGCGCTCGGCACCGAGCTGACGCGCGGCGCGGGCGTCTCGAGGACCGCGGTCCCGGTCGGCGTCGCCGCCCGCGCGCCCTCTAGCACCGAGGGCCCGTGGAGCGAGGTCCGCGGCGCGTTCGCCGCGAGCACGGGCGCCTGGGTGTGCCCGAGGAACGGCGCGAGCGCGGCCTTGAGCTCGGCGGCGCTCCCGAAGCGGTGCTCGCGGCTCTTCGCGAGCGTACGGTGCAAGATCTCTTGCATCTCGGGCGGGAGGTCGGCGCGGAACGCGCTCAGCTGGGGCGGCGGCTCCGTGCAGATCTTGAGGACGAGCATCGGGTAGGACTCGTCGTCGAAGGGGTACTGCCCGGTGAGCGCCTGGAACAGGATCACGCCGAGCGAGTACACGTCGGCCCGCGGATCGACGTCCTTCTTCCCCTGGCACTGCTCGGGGGCCATGTAGTAGGGCGTCCCGAGCGCGGTGCCGGTCTGGGTGAGGCTCCGGTCCGACTGGTCCTGATCGATGATCTTCGAGATCCCGAAGTCGAGGATCTTCACGAAGCACGGGTCGCCGTGCCGCTCGATCAGGTAGATGTTCTCCGGCTTCATGTCGCGATGGACGATCCCCTTCGCGTGCGCGGCGCCAAGCGCATCGCACACCTGCGAGAGGATGTGGACCACCTTGCCGAGCGGCTGCGGGCCCTGCTCCTTGATGTCCTTGGCCCAGTCGCGACCCGAGAGGAGCTCGAGGACCATGTACGCGGTCCCGTCCGGGAACGAGCCCATGTCGGTGACCTCGACGATGTGCGGGTGCCCGATCGACGTCGCGGCCTCCGCCTCGCGCTGGAACCGCGCGGTGATCTCCTTGTTCTGCGCGTACTGCGCGTGCAGCACCTTGATCGCGACGCGGCGCTTGATGCCGAGGTGCTCGCCCTCGTAGACCGAGCCCATCCCGCCGTCGCCCAGCTTCCGCAGGATGCGGTAGCGATCCTGGAGGACCATGCCGATCCGAGGGTCGGCGGGGGGGGGCGTGGACGACATGCGGGCTCCTGACGACAACCGTACGGAAACTGGGGCCGGGGGGCAACGCGAGGGCGGCTGCCCCTCCTATCGGCCCGAGCCCGCCCGCGGGTTCCTCGTCGACGAAGAATGTCGCGGCGCGCCCGGCCGGACCAGGGGCGCGCCGGCCGCCTCGAGGGCCTCGCACAGCGCGGCCGCGGCGTCCTCGATCGCGCTCCCGACCGCCAGGGGCACGGGCGGCGGGGCCCCCGCGAGGACCGCGTCCCGGAACGCCGCGACCATGGCCTCCTCGGCGCCCCGCGCGACCGCGATCGGCGCGCCGTCGACCTCGACGCGCCGCCCCTCGCGCGCCCAGCGCCGCGGCCCCCCCACGACCGCGAGGGCGTCGCGCTCCGCGCGCGCGTCGAACGCGATCTCCGCGGGGCCGCCCTCGAGCCGGAGAGCGAGCGCGAGCGCCTCGGGCCGCGAGGCGCCGGCGAACGTCGCGCGATCGACGGAGACGAGCCGCCCGCGCGCGAGCACCGGCACCGACACGAGGTGGTGCAGGAGCTCGAAGAGCGGCGCGCGGCCCCACGCGCTCGGCGCGTCGGCGGTCCCGGGGCGAGCGCGACAGGGCACGCGGACGACTCCTTCGCCCGCGACCATCGCCCACAGCCCGGGCTCGAAGCGCTCCTGGATCGCGACGCTGACCCAGCCCTCGCTCCTCGCCGCGGCCGGCTTCTCGAGGAGCACCGGGACGCCGCGGCACGCCGCGACGAGCGCCGCGTGCGCCGCCGTCGCCGCCGCCACGATCACCGCCTCGGGCTCGACCGCCTCGAGCGCCGCGCGCGCGTCCCGGAACGCCGGCACGGCGCCCCAGCCCGCGTCCGGCGCGTGCGGCGAGGCCACCCCGACGATCGCCACCCCCGCCGCCGCCGCGCGCTCCGCGAGCCGCCGCGCGCGGGACCCGCTCCCGAGCATGAGCACCCGCAGCGGCCGCGTGCGCTCCGGCCCGAGCACGGGGAGCGCGACGACCTCGGGCGGCGCGGGCTCGACCGCAACTTCTCTTGCACGGTCACGAAGGAGCGGCGGCGCGCCCTCGAACGAGGTGGGCATCCCCCACGGCGCGGGCCGGTGGTGGCCGCGGATCGCCGCGAGCTCGGCCGGCTCGAAGGGCTCGCCCTCGACCGGGGCGAGCTCGTCGAAGCCCACGCGGTCGGCGTAGGGGCGCCAGAGCCCGGGGCAGAGCGCGCGGTAGCGACAGCACGCGCACGCGGGGCCCTGCACCTTCTGCGGCGCGTCCTCGCTCGCGGCCTCGGCGCTCGTCCCGAAGACGTCCGACCACGCCGCGAACGGGCCGAGGAAGCACGGCGGCACCCCTTGCCGGGCGCCCACCACGAAGGGCTGCCCGAGCGCGAGCGCGCGCCGCATCGCGCGGAAGAGGTGCGGCATCACGTCGGAGAGCTTCGGGACGAGCTCGGGGTGCTCGAGCGCCTTGTACTGCGGCGTCACGAACGCGAACGAGAGGAGCACGCGCGGCTCGAAGCGCGCCGCGAGCAGCTCGACGAAGCGCGTGAGGTAGGCCTGGTTGCGCGCGGTGATCACGTGGTTGACCGCGACGAGCACGCCCGCCTCGCGCAGCCGCTCGATGCCCCGGAGCGTGCGCGCGTGATCGCCGCGCTTCTGGGTCATCGCGGCCGAGACCGCCTCGTCGTGCGCGTGGAGCGCGACGTACGCGTGGGTGAGCCCCGCGGCCGCGAGCTTCTCCTCGCGCCCCGGCCGATCGAGGAGCAGCGCGTTGGTGTCGATCTCGCCCTCGGGCACGCCGAGCCGCCGCGCCGCGCCGACG
>JAYRVK010000260.1:0-9104 GCA_041918555.1 Sandaracinaceae bacterium | reverse complement strand
GGCCGCAGCTCGCGGCGCTCTCCATCCCCGCCCTCGTGGTCGTCGGCGCGCGCGACTTCATCTGCGCGCCGGTCCTCGCGCGGATGCTCCACGAGGCGCTCCCTGGCTCGCGCTTCCTGAGGCTCGAGCGGAGCGGGCACATGACGCACCTCGAGCAGCCCGAGGAGCTCGTGGCCGCGATCGACGCGTTCGTCCGCGGAGCGTGAGGCGCTACGTCCGCACGCGCTGGCGCGTGATCGCGAGGTCGACGGGCGTCTCTTGGCCCTGCCGCAGCACACGCAGGATCACGGTGCTCCCCTCTTCCCCGCGGATGCGGTCGATCGCCCCGCCGAAGCCGAGCTCGGTCACCGGGCGGCCGTCGACCGCGAGCACGAGGTCCCCGCGCGCGAGCCCCGCCGCGGCGGCGCCCCCCCCCTCGACCACGCGGCCGATCATCAGCGCCTCGCCGCGCGGCATCATCACCGCGCCGATCCCCGCGAGCTCGGTGCGCGGCTCCTCGCCCTCCTCGAGCGGGGTGAGGTCCACCTCGACGCGCTGCGTCGCGCCCGGCGCGAGCGCGAGGCCGCCGAGGATGCGGCGGTGATGGCCCTCGGCCTCGACGCGCACGCTCGAGAGCGTCTCGCCGACGCCGTCGAGCGCGAAGGTCCCGTCCGGCCCCGAGACCGCGCTCGCGAAGAGCGGCACCGCGGAGCTGCCCCCGCCGAGCCGGCCCTCGAGCGAGATCGTCGCGCCGGCGAGCGGCGCGCCCCCGCTCGTCACGACGCCCTCGACGCGGCCCCCGCGCGAGAGCGTGATGGTGACCGGCGGGGCGCCGTGCGCGCCGACCCGCACGGGGACCGGCGAAGAGGGCGGGAAGCCGCGCGAGGTCGCGACGAGCTCGAGCTCGCCCTCCGTCAGGCCCGCGAGCTCGAAGCGGCCCTCGGGGTCGTAGCTCGAGACGCTGCCGACGTTGTGGCGCACGAGCGCGCCGCGCGCGACGCGGGCGATCACGGTGAACGCGGGCACGGGCTGGCCGTCCTCGTCGATCACGCGACCCGTCACCGCGATCCCCGCGGCCATCTCGA
Organism: Sandaracinaceae bacterium; assembly: GCA_041918555.1. Lineage (GTDB taxonomy): Bacteria > Myxococcota_A > Polyangia > Polyangiales > Sandaracinaceae > JACKEC01. The sequence continues at coordinate 8,040 of JAYRVK010000260.1, read as the reverse complement.
TGCGCGCGTCGCGCGTGCCCGTCATGACCTGCGGCAGCTGCGCGCGCGGCCGGCTCGGGTGCGTCGCGACCAGCACGTGGGGCCCGCGGTCGAGGCCCTCGATCGCGAAGCGCCCGTCCTCGCCGCTCGCGCCCTGGCCGATCGGGTGGAGCGATGGACCGCGGAAGTAGGCTTGCACCACGACGCCCTCGATCGGCGCGCCGCGCGCGTCGACGACCACCCCGGCGATCGACTCGCTCGCCGTCGCGTCCCCGGGGCGAGGCCCGAGCGCGATCCGGATCGGTGCGGACGACGCGTCCCAGCCCAGGCGCGCGCGCCCGATGCCGTGCTCGGCGTGCGTCGCCTCGAGCATCGCGCCGGCCCACGCGCGCACCGTCGCGCGTCCCTCCGCGTCGGTGGTGAAGGTCCCCTCGACCGGGGCCATCGTGCGCTCGCCCGAGTCCGCGCCCACGAGCCGCACCGTCGCGCCCTCGACGGGCGCCTCGCCCGCGACCACCTCGACGAGCTGTTCGACGAGCGGGCTGAGGTGGACCTCCGCGCCCTCGACGCGCCGGGACGGCGACGCCTCGAACGCGATCGAGCTGTGGCCCCACTCCGGCGCGAAGGGCAAGAAGCCTTCCGCGCTCGCGACCGACAGCACGTAGCGCCCCGGCTCGGACACGCGCAGCGAGAAGGTTCCGTCCGGCCCGGTGGACGTGGCGGTCGAGGTGCCGTCGCGCACGAAGACGAGCTCCGCGCCCGCGATGGCGCGCCCGTCGCGGCTCGACACGACGCGGCCCGCGAGGCTCCCGTGCGGGCTCGCGGGGTCCTCGGCGACCGTCGCGGTGGGGAGCCACACCCCGAGGGGGGGGGCTGCGCCCCACCCTCCGTCGTACGGGCCGCCCATCGCGGAGGGATCGCCCGCGCCCGCGTCGATCGAGGCGCCCCCGCCCGCGAGGCCGCGCGGGTCGCCGAGGGATCCACTAGAGAGGCCCAGGGCTGCGAGCGGATCGTCGACGGCGAGCCACAGCGCCGCGAGCACGCCCGCGAGCACGACGAGGAGCGCTCCTCCGGCGAGGAGCCCGCGGCGGCGTGGCGGCATCGCCCGTACTCATAGGGCACGGCCGCGGCCCGCGCATCCCCGACGGCGCGCGCCCGAGATCCGGGGTAAGGAAGGACCGCATGGAGCCGGAGGCGAGCGCGAGGACGGCGGTCTGCGCGGCGCACCAGGGCGCGCAGTCGACGGGCACGTGCGCGCGGTGCGGCAACTTCGTCTGCCCGCTCTGCCTCGACGAGTACTCGGGGCTCCCCGAGCACTGCGAGGCGTGCCGCGAGCGCGAGGGCGGCGGGCGCATCGCGTTCGAGCGGGAGGAGGGCGGCCCGCTCTCGCGCTGGTGGCGCACGACCAAGGACGTGGTGCTCCAGCCGACGCGGACCTTCGAGACGACGCGGCCGGGCCCGGCCGGGTCGGCGCTCAAGTACGTGGGGCTCACGGGGGTGCTGATCGGCGGCACCGTGGCGGTGTGCGGCGGCGGCGCGCTCGCGGTGATCGCGCTGGCCGGGGAGCTCCCCGCGACCCTGGACGACGCGAGCGGTGACCCCGCGCTGTTCTACGGCGCGCTCGCGTGCGCGATGACCTTCTACGTCGCGCTGATTCCGGCGAGCCTCGTCCTGTCGGCCGCGCTGCGGAGCGCGATCTTCCACGGGGCCGCGCGGCTCCTCGGCGGGCAGGCCCCCTACGGCACCGCGCTCTGGGCCATGGGCTACCTACACGGCATCTCGATCACGATGCTGCCCCTCATGGTGCTGCAGCAGATCCCGGTGATCGGCCCGATGATCGGGCTCACCGCGACGCTCGCGATCGAGGTGTTCTACGCGCTCCAGCTCACCACGATCGCGCGGCGCTATTACGGCCTGGCCGACGGACGCGCGACCGCCGCGGGCTGGTCGGTGCTCGTCGTCGGGGTCGCGCTCGCGTGCCTGTGCTGCCTCTCGTTCATCGGCGTCGCGGTCCTCGGTGCCGCCGGGCGCTGAGCCCGACCCGGGCCTCTGCGGGGCCTGCGCCCTCGCGCGCCGCCTCGCGACGCGGCGGGGGACCGTCTACTTCAGTTGCAGTGCTCCAGGGCTGCCGAAGTACCCCGTGCTGCCCGTGCGCACGTGTACGAGCCACCGTCCGGCTCACTCCGCGACGTAGCCGAGCGCGCGCAGGTGCTCGCGCAGCGGCTCGCTGAGCGGGGCCGCGCGGGCGCGGGCCCGGCCGGCGCGGGCGAGGGCGCCGACGTGGGCGCCGAGCTCCGCCTCGAGGATGCGGCGTGCGACCGCCGAGCCGAGCGCCCGGCGCTCGCGTGGATCGGACGCGAGGTCGTGGACGTGGAGCTCGCGCGCGCCGACCGTCCAGAGCTTCAGGTCGCCGACGCGCGCCGACCACTTGAGCTCGTCGGTCCCGCCGACGTCCCACTGCGACGCGAACGCGGCCCGATCCGCGGCCGGCGCGCCACCGCCGAGCTCCCCGACGAGGCTGCGCCCGTCGGCGCCCTCGAGCGCGGGCGCTCCCGCGAGCGTGAGGACCGTCGGCGCGAGGTCCATCAGCGTCGCGAGCCCGCCCGCGCGGCCCGGCGGCACGCCCGGCGCGCGCACGAGGAGCGGGACGTGGAGCAACTCCTCTTGCATGCTGTGGCCGTGCCCCACCGAGCCGTGGTCGAGGAGCTCCTCACCGTGGTCCGACACGAACACGACGAGCGCGTCGTCGAGCCAGCCGCTCGCTCGCAGCGCATCGAGGAACCGCCCGAGCGCGCGGTCGAAGCCCGTGACCTCGGCGTCGTAGAGCGCCTCGAGCCGCCGCCGATCGCGCGCGCCCAGGCGCACCGTGCCCGCGCGGATCGCCTCGAGCCGCTCGCCCGGGACGGGGCCGGCGAGCGGGCCCTCGTACGGCTCTGGGTCGTATCGCAAGAGGTCTCGCGCCTCCGGGTCGTAGGGCACGTGCGGCTCGATCCCGTGGACGTAGACGAACGCGCGCCCGCGCCCCTGCGCCAGGCCCCTGCGCCGCGCCTGCTCTAAGAGGTGCGCGGCGCGGTTCCGCGGCGCCTCGTCGAAGGTGCTCTCGAAGCGATCGAACCCGCGCGCGAAGCCGAGCTCCCCGGACACGAAGCCGTTCGCCACGAACGCCGCCGTCGCGAGCCCCCCCTCGCGGAGCGCTTCGGCCAGCGTGGGGAGGACCGCGGGGAGCGGATCGTTCGCGGTCAGCGCGCCGTGCCGCGCGGGGGTGCGCCCCGTGAAGAGGGAGGCCACCGCGGGCTTGGTCCAGTTCGCCGGGGTCACGCAGCGCTCGAACACGGTGGCCTCGCGCGCGAGCGCCTCGAGCGCCGGCGCGTGGACGCGCGTGCGGGGCGCGTACGCCCGCAGCCGATCGGCGCGGAGCGTGTCGCAGAGCACCACGAGCACACGCTCGGCGCGTCGCGGCCGCGGCGCGGGCGCCGGTCGCGGCGTGGTCAGCCGCGGGGCCTCGATCCGCACGCGCGCGGCCGGCTCGCCGTTCACCGCGAGGATCACGCGCGAGGGCCCCGACGGCGCGAGCGCGACCGACAGCGCGAGGTCCGCCCCCGTGAGCTCGCCCTCGAAGAGGAGCCGCGGGCGCGGCGCGTCGGCGGCTTGCTGGAGCACGCGCAGCGTCGCCCCCGGCCCCGCGTCGAGCCGGGCGGCGCCCTCGAGCCGCGTCGGGCGATCCACGTCGATCGGGAACGCGAGCCGCGTCGGCGGTCGGAGGAGCAGCGCGTCGCCGTCCGAGAGCTCGGCGAGGCGGGGCGGCGCCCCGGTCGCGCCGGGCCGCGCGAGGTGGAGCCAGCCGACCGCGACCGCGCCGGGCGCCGCGTCGTGCCGGAGCTCGAGGACGAGGGGCCCCGCGGGCGCGCCGGCGAGCGGCGCGCGGAGCGTGGTCGCGCCGGGCGAGAGCGCGCGCTCGATCAGCACGTCACCGCCTGCGTGCAGCGAGACTCGCGCAGCGCCCCCCACGGCGAGCTCGGCGCGGAGCTCGTACGGTCCCGGCTCGGCGGGCACCTCGAGGAAGACGAGCGCCGGGCTCGCCGCCTCGGTCCGGGGCTCGCCGTGGCTCACCAGGTCCTCGCCCCAGCCGGTGCGCCAGCCCCCGAGCACGTGGCGATCCTTGGCCACCGAGCCGAGCTCGACGAACGGCCCGTTGTGATCGACGTCGGCGAGCGGGAGCCGCGCGAGGAGGCTCCGCGCGTCGCGCGCCGGCTCGATCGAGGGCGACGCGCCACCGCAGCGCGCCAGCAGCGGCGCGAGCGCGGGGGCGGCGATCAGGGCGCGGAGCCACGCGCGCCGCGAGACGCTCGGCACCGGCTACCCGCGCTCGGTCGGCACGACGGCCGGCTCCGGCGCGCCGCGCCAGCCGACGCGGCGGCCGCGCGCGCGCGTGACGATCACGCTCGCGAACACCGCCCAGAGGAACAGCGGCCACGCGAGCCGCTGGACCGGCGCGAGCAGGAGCTCGCGCCCGCGCTCGCCGTCGAGGAGGTGCCCGAGGAGACAGTGCGCGATCTCGAACGAGAGCGCGCCGAGCGCGATCCCCGCGAGCACGAGCGGCGGGTAGTGCGTCAGCGCGTGCGGGAGGTACGCGAGCCACGCCGGCGTCAGCAGGAACACGCCGAGGTTGATGAACCACCAGTTCGGGAGCGCGATCCACCGCATCGCGGCGGGCGCTTCGACGAGGCCGGCGCGGTGCTTCCACGCGGTCTGGAGGTTCCCCCAGAGCCAGCGCCGCCGCTGCTTCATCAGCGCGCCGAGCGTCGCCGGCGCCGTCGTGCGCGTGATCGCGTCGGCGCGGTAGACGACCCGGTGCCCCGCGCGCTGGAGCGTGATCGTGAGATCCGAGTCCTCGGTGAGGGTGTCCGACGGCACGCCGCCGACCGACAAGACAGATTGCTTGCGCCAGCCCGCGGTCGCGCCGGCCACCACGGTGACCGCGCCCACCAGCGCGAGCGCGCGCTGATCGACCCCGAGCTCCGCCACGTACTCGAGCGACTGGAACGCGCCCAGCACGCCGCGCCGCTCGTCCACCTTCACGTTGGTCGCCACCGCGGCGACGCCGGGCGTGAGGAGCTCTGCGGCGATCGTGCGCAGGCAGCTCGGCGTCGGCCGCATGTCCGCGTCGACGGTCACCACGAGCTCGCTCGTCGCGACGCGCAGGCCGTGGTTGAGCGCGGCGGCCTTCCCGCGGTTGATCGCGTGGGTGAAGACGCGCACGCGGGGGTCGCGCTCCGCCAGGGCGCGCGCGACGCGGCCGGTTCCGTCGGTCGAGCCGTCGTCGACCACGATCACCTCGAGGTGCGGGTAGTCCGACGCGAGGACGGCCTCGACCGTCGGCGCGAGCGCGCGCTCCTCGTCCTTGGCCGGCACGATCACGCTCAGCAAGGGCCACGCCTCGCGCGGCCCCTCCGGCGCGTCGGGCCCTGGCGCGCGGCGCGCGCGCGCGGCCTCGATCAGCGCGCCGAGCATCGACGCGGCCCAGCGCGTCAGCAACGCGGACACGGCGAGCGCGAGGACGATGTCGGGGGCGTGCTGCATCCGTCGCTTCGCGCACGCCCACTATCCCTCCCGGGTCCGGGCCCGGCAAGCGCGCGCGCTATCGGGTGACTTTCAGGCCGAACATCGGCGTCTGGAGCACCCCGAACACGCGGACCCAGATCGGCAGGATCTGCTCGGTCCCGCGCGCGGTCGTGATGTCGCCCAGATCGATCACGTCCTTCCACCCGAGCCACTCGCCGAGGATCTGCCCGACCTGCTTCTTCGCCGCCGCGTCGTCGCCGCTCATGAACATCGTCGGCTGGCCGCCGGGCACGATCGAGGGCGCCACCATCACGGGGGCCGAGACGACGTTCAGCGTCTTGACGACCCGCGCGTCGGGGAACGCGCGCTGGACCTGCTCGCCGAGCGAGTCGGTGTTCGACACGAAGAGCGAGGGCGGCATCCCCCTCGAGAAGTCGAGCGGGTTCGAGATGTCGACGACGACCTTGCCCGCGAGGTTCGCGCGGCCCGCCTCCTCGAGCACCGGGATCGTCGCGTCGCCCTTGGTCGCGACGAACACGACCTCGGCGCCCCTCGTCGCGTCGGCGAACGTCTCGACGCGCACCGTCGGGTGCTCGATCCGCCAGGCCGCGACGGGGGGGTCGCCCATCATCCCCGGCGCGGTCCGCGCCAGGGTCGCGACCGGGTCGCGCGTGCCCAGCGCGACGTCGTGGCCCAGCGAGGCGAGCTTGCCGGCGATCGTCTTGCCCACGATTCCGGTCCCGAGAACTGCGATCTTCATGTCGAGGCTCCTTCGTTCGAGTGGATGCTCGACATCGTGGATCGGAGACTCCAGGTGTACCATCGGGCTCATGGTCACCTCATCGGTGACCACAAGTTACCGATGACGGAGCTCGCCGGGATCCCCACGTTCGTCCACGTCGCCGAGCAGCGGAGCTTCCGCGCCGCGGCCCGCATCCTCGGCCTCACCCCGACGGCGGTGAGCAAGGCGATCACGCGCCTCGAGGCGCGGCTCGGCACGCAGCTCCTCTTGCGATCCTCCAGGCACGTCGCGCTGACCCCCGAGGGGGAGGCGTACCTGCGCCATTGCCGCGCCGCGCTCGATCACCTGCAAGCCGGCGAGGACGACCTCACGCGGGCCGGGCAGGTCGCGCAGGGGTCGGTGGCGGTCTCGATGTCGTCGGTCCTCGGCCGCCCGATGGTCGCGGGGCTCTCGCGGCTCTTGTCGCGCCACCCTCGGATCTCGGTCGCGCTCTCGTTCACCGACCGCGAGGTGCGCCTCGCCGAGGAGGAGATCGACGTCGCGGTGCGCATCGGCGCGCTCGCCGACTCGTCGCTGGTCGGCCGGCGCCTGCGCACGCCGCGGTGGGCGACCGTCGCGTCGCCCTCCTACCTCGCGCGTGCGGGCGAGGTGAGCTCCATCGAGGACCTCGCCGGCCACCGCTGCCTCGTCTTCGCGCGCCCCGCGGGCGGCGTCGCGGACTGGCGCTTCGAGGGCGCCGAGGCGTACCGACCGCCGAGCGCGCTGCGCTTCGATCGCGGCGACCTCCTCGTCGACGCGGCGATCGCGGGGCTCGGGGTCGTGCACGCGTTCGACTTCATGGTCGAGGACGCGCTCCGCGCCGGCACGCTCGTCGAGGTCCTCGCGGAGCGCGCGGCGATGGGCCCGCCGATCCACGCGCTCACCCTCGCGAGCCGCCGCGAGGTGCCGAAGGTCCGCGCCGTCCTCGACTTCGTCGAGGAGACCCTGGGGACGGCTCGCGCTCACTGAACCAGACGCCGGAACGAAGTGCATCGAGTGCGAACCGTCCCCAGGGGGTACGATGTGCGAATGCGGGTAGTCGTCTTCGTTGCGCTCCTCAGCTCGTCCGGGCTCGCGCGGGCCGATGTCGTCGGGCCCGATCCGACGGACTGCCCGCTCGGCACGCGCGGCACCAGCTGCCACGGGATGGAGTACTGCGCGCCGCGCCCGTGCAACACGGCGAGCGAGTGCGCGACCGGCGAGATCTGCCAGCGCCGCGACCTCTGCATCTCGTCGGGCACCTGCGGCGGCCGGCTCGAGCCCGACGCGGGGCCCCCGCCGCCCGTGACGGTGGTCCTCGGCGAGTGCAGCGGCACGTGCGGTGGCGGCTCGTGCGAGCCGCGCATGGTGTGCGTCCCCGACGGCACGCCGCCTGGCACCGGCTCCGGCTGCGGCTGCCGCGCCTCGGGCGCGGAGGGGAGGTGGCTCGGCCTGGGCGCGGTGCTCGTGGTCGGCGTCGCGTTCGCGCTCCGTACTCGGCGCTGATGAAGATCGCGCTCCCGATCGTCGCGCGGCGCCTCGATCGCCGCGCGAAGTGATCACAGGAGGGCAGGCCGCGGGACGTGCTCGCGCACGAGGCCCGCGCACGCGGCCTGCGCGTGGCGCATCGCGGCCATGACCGCGCAGTCGCCCGCGTCGAGCAAGGCGGCTTGCACCGCGCTCGCGGCGGAGTGGGCCGCCTCGTCGAGCGACTGGATGCTGCGCAGCGCGGCGAGCGC
>JAYRVK010000259.1:0-3487 GCA_041918555.1 Sandaracinaceae bacterium | reverse complement strand
GAGGCGATCGAGGCCGACGCGGTGCTCTACGCGATCGGCCGCGCGCCGTGCACCGAGGGGCTCGGGCTCGACGCGCTCGGCGTCGCCCTCGACGCGGACGGCGCGATCGTGATCGACGAGCGCTACCGCACCAGCGTCGAGGGCGTCTACGCGCTCGGCGACGTGACCAACCGCCTCAACCTCACGCCCGTCGCGATCGAGGAGGGGATCGTCCTCGCGCACCAGCTCTTCGGCGATCGCGCGCGCACCCTCGACTACGCGAACGTCCCGACCGCGGTGTTCTCGCAGCCGCCGCTCGCGGCGGTCGGGCTCGCCGAGCACGAGGTCCCGGGCGCGCACGTCTACGAGAGCGCGTTCAAGCCGCTCAAGCACACGCTCACCGGGCGCGACGCGCGCGCGTACATGAAGATCGTCGTCGACCCGGCGACGGACCGCGTGCGCGGCGTGCACGTGGTCGGACCGGACGCGCCCGAGATCATCCAGGGCTTCGCGGTGGCGCTCCGCCTCGGGGTGACCAAGGCCCAGCTCGATGCGACGGTGGGCCTGCACCCCACAGCCGCGGAGGAGCTGGTCACGATGCGCGACCGCCGCCTCCCGTCGTGAAGCGGAGTTCACGCGCGCCCCCGCGTGCCGCCCTCGATCCTCGGAGCTCGAATGCCTGGCTCGCGCCTCGCAACGGTTCGTGGCGTGCACAAGCGGGTCGGCTCCCACAACCCCTACGTGGGGCTCCGGGCGTTGCTCGACGCGACGCGCGAGCTGAGCCTCGAGGAGCTCGCGGAGCTGCAGCTCGAGCTCGGCTACGTCGACCGCGCGCTCGCGATCTACGAGCGGCTCCTCCTCGCGGAGCCGAAGAACCTCGCGTACCGCGGCCGCTGCGAGTGGCTCGCGCGCCTCTCGATGGCCCAGGCTCGACTGCGCCGCGCGGTGCCCGCGCGCGATGCGACGGGCCACCCCACGCAGTCCGGCCACTCGGGGACGACCCCCGCGCCCGCGTCGATCCGCCCGGTCCGGATCGTCCGCGTTCGCTAGAACAGGATCGTCGTCCCGAGGCGCGCGGTCGGCGGATCGCCCGCGCCGACCACGCCCGCGTCGAAGCTCGCGTCGATCTGCGCGATCGGCGCGACGCGCCAGAAGAGCCCGCCCCCGATCGCGACGCGGAGCTCCGCGCGCTCGCTGGCGATCGTCCAGCCCTGGACGAACAGCCCGAGCACCTCGATCACGTGCCACGTGAGCTTGAGGCTGCCCCCCCCCTCGAAGTAGCGCACGGTCTGGCCGCTCGCCGGGTCGAGCTCCGCGAGGACGCTCGCGACGAGGTTGGGGGTGAGGACGAGGGGCCCCCAGAACGTCCAGTCCAGGATGAAGTCCGCAAAGAACGTTGCCTCTGGCGCGCCAGCCCCTCCGTCGCTGCCGAGCGGGAGCGAGACCTCCCAGTCGCCGGCGATCGCGACGCCGTCGGCGACCTGGCCACCGACCTTGAAGCCGAGCACGGGATCGCCGACGCCGAAGACCGCGCCGCTCGCGGGGAACGTCCCTACCGCGCTCGGCCCGCGCGCGCGCGCCTCGAGCCAGTCGAAGAGGCCGACGCGGAGCGCGAGGTTCGGCAGCGAGCCCGTGGGGACGTCCCCGAACGACGCGATCACCCCGAGCTCGGCCGTCAGGTGCTCGCGCGCCGCGACGCCCGTGGTGTTCGCGAAGCCCGGGCGGTCCGAGGTGAAGGTGGGGGGGAGGACTCCGTCTTGCGCGACCGCGAGGCCGGGGCCCGACGCGACGAGGGTCGAGCACAGCAGTACGAGTCTTGCGCGCATGAGGGGCGGACGGACCGACCCTACCACGGCTCGTCCGAGCGGCAGGAAGGTGCGTCGGGCGGCCTCCGTAGATGAGACCGTGATGACACCGCCCGCCGTACACAGGTCCCCCCGGCGCGCCGCCTCGGCGTGCGAGGTCCGCGAGATCCGCCGCGTGCGCTCCGAGCCCCCGCCGCGCTCGACCGAGCTCGAGGTCCCCGAGGACGACCGCACCCAGCGCTGCGTCGCGATCGTCGATCCCACACGTCACGATCGCGTGGAGGTCTTCGCGCCGCCGTCGACCGACTTCCAAGTGCTCTCGACGGACATGCTCGAGGAGCTGCGCGCGAAGCTCCGCGCGGCGGAGGAGCGCGAGCTCCGGCAGGGCTCGGGGATCCGCGTGCGGCCGACGCCCGAGCCGGGGAGCTCCTTCGAGCTGCGCGACACGATGCAGCACGCCCCCGTCGCGCTCGACGACGATCTCGACGTCGACGTCGACGTCGACGCCGCGCGCACCATCGGCGAGTGGGCGGAGTCGCTCGCGGCGCCCGCGGTGGTCGAGGTGTCGCTCGCCCCGAACAGCGAGAGCAACTTCTACGGGGGCTTCGACGAGGAGTACCCCGACGGGGTCTTCGTCGCGACCTACCAGGCCATCGCCGCCGACACGCCGGTCTTCGCGGTGGTGCACCTCCCGGGCGGCTACCGCTTCCGCACCCCCGCGATCGTCGAGTTCGTGCGCGAGCCGGAGGCCGCGAGCCCCGAGGCGCCCGCGGGCGTGGGCCTGCGCATGTGCGGCCTCGACGGCCGGATGCGCCGCCTGATCCGCGAGTTCGCGAAGCACCGCCCGCCGATGTTCTACGTCGGCTGATCCGTGCTAAGCGGGCCGCATGTCGGATGCCCAGCCCGTGATGATCGAGATCGACTGGTCGGACGAGCCGCCGGTCGTGTACGCGAACGGCGCGCAGATCCTGAACTCGCAGCGCGAGTTCGCGGTGCTGTTCACCGACTTCGTCGCGTTCGCCGGCCGCGGCAACGTGCCGATCGACGCGCCGCCCAAGGCCAAGCTCGTGGCGAACCTGCGGATCGCGCCCGACGTGTTCTTCCAGCTGGCGGCCGCGGCCGCGTCGAACTGGAACAAGTACGTCGAGCGCTTCGGCGATCCGAACGTGGCCGCGCCGAAGTTCAAGCTGATCGGCGCGCCCGGGGCGCAGCTCGAGGGGCTCACCCCGGACGAGGCCGAGTAGCCGCGCGCACGAGGGCCTCGAGGTCGATCCCCGCGGGGAGGCGGCCCTGCGCGTGCTCGGGCCGCCCGCCGCCGCGCCCGCCCGAGGCCTCCGCGATCGCCCGCAAGAGCTCGCCGCAGGACGCGGTCGCGTCGGGCCCGCGCGCGATCAGGACGTGTGTGCCGTCCGCGTCGGGCGCGGCGAGCGCGACGAGGCGATCGCCCGTCGCCAGGCGCGCGGCCACCGCCTTCAGGAGGGCCACGTCGGCGTTCGGGATCGCGGCGACGATCGTTCCGTCGCTCCCGAGCCGATCCGCGATCGCCTCGGCGAGCCGCGCCCGCAGCGCGCCGCCCTCGTCGCGCGCCGCGGCGAGCTTGCCGAGCGTGGCCTCGACGATCATCGGCACCTCCGGAGGCGCGCAAGCGAGCTTGCGGGCCGCGTCGCGGAGCCGCGCCGCGTCCTCGAAGAGCACCGCGCGCG
>JAYRVK010000258.1:0-1993 GCA_041918555.1 Sandaracinaceae bacterium | reverse complement strand
TCGAGCCCGAGCCCGAGCCCGAGCCCGAGCCCGAGCCCTAGAGGCCCCTCGGCGCTGTGATTCCGGCCCGGAGGTCGTGGCGGCGCGCAGCGCCGCCCGACCGACCCGGCGCGCCTCGCGCCGGTCCGCGCGCAGCGCGGGGGTCGCGAGCGAAGCGAGCGGCCCTGCCCCGGGGGAGGCGCGTGCCGTAGGCGCGCGCCGGGGGCGCGGCGAGCGCCCGCCTTTCGATCCGGACCACCGGACTCCTCGGAGCGCCTCGCGTAGCGCGCACGGAATCTTGCACGACCGGAGCCCCCGAGCCCGTCGTCACACGAGCACGAGCCCGAGCCCGAGCCCGAGAAGTGCGAGGAGGATGCGATGCACCCGTAGCGTGCAAGGAAGGTTGCGCCGCCGACGTCGTCGGTCAGGGTGACGGCACGCGCCCGCGCGCCTCCGCGCTCAGATCGGCGCGGCCGCGCAGACGTTGCCGATGCAGGCCATGCCGTCGCAGCAGTCGGCCGCGCTCCCGCAGGTCATGCCGGCACGGCGGCACTCCGAGGGGGGGGGCGAGCCGCACACGAGCGCGCCCTCGGGGTCCTCTTCGCAGCGCTCGGAGCAGCACTCCGCCGACGCCGAGCAGCCCGTGCCCGTCGGGCGGCACGGCTCGGGCGCCCAGAACGCGGAGAAGTTGCTCGTGCGGATGTCCTGCCCGGGCAGCCAGTACGGAGGGCTCGACGCGTCCACACCGTCGGTCGGATCCGCGTCGACCGCGGTGACCCAGAGCTGGCGGTAGTCCGTCCCGAGGGTCCCCGCGAGCGCGTTGCCGTACGCGCGGCGCGTGTAGAACGCGAGCCAGTAAGAGCGCCGGCCGCCTTCCTCGTCCGTGGTGTAGGGCGAGAACGTCGGCCAGTGGGCGTCGGCGCCGGCGGCGCCGCCGGAGGCCGCGTCGAGGCGGAACAGGCGGCTCCCGTCGCGCGCGATCAGATAGAGGGCGCCCGGGTTGCGCACCACGTGCGTCCACACCCCGACTCCGTGCTGGAACGCGACGAAGCGCGAGTCCGGGGACCACGTCGGGTGCGTGTCCGAGGCGCCGCCCTCGGGTCGATCCGCGAGCGTCGCGGCGACGTGCAGCGGTGTCGGCGCGGCGAAGCTCGGCGCGTCGCTCGTGAGGCTCGCGAGGAAGAGATCGCCCGCGATCGGGCTCCCCGCCTGTGGATCTCCGTCCGGCGCGACCGTCACGTTGAACGCGAACGCGATCGCGGTGCCGTCGGGCGACCAGCTCGGGTAGGCCGCTCCGTCGGCGGGCAGACCATCGGCGGCGATCGCTGCGCCCGTCGTCGCGTCGAACACGCCGAGCGCGCCGCGCACGTGGCTGCCGCCGACGAACCAGCGCCCGCTCGGATCGAAGCTCGCCACGGAGGCGCCGCCGCGCGACGGATAGCGCGTCGGCGCGGGGTCGCCCGAGAGATCCGTCGTGAGGTCGGAGGTCGACGCGCCCTCGTGGTGGGCCGCCCAGAGGAACTGCCCGTCGTGCGAGCGCGCGTGGCAGCCGATTCAGCGGTTGCGCGGCGAGTCGGGGGGCGGGTTCGCGACCACCGTCTCGCGCGCGCCGGTCTCCGGATCGATTCGGTAGATCCGCGGTGCGACCCCCGGCGTGCGGTGCTCGTAGTACACCGCGCCGTAGACGCTCCCGCGCGCGAGCCGGAAGCGCCGCGCGCTCGCGCCCGCGATGGCGACGCCGGAGGCCGCGTCGAGGCGATCCACGGTGACCACGACGTCGTCGTCCGGGTCGCTGTCCGCCATCGCCTGCCACAGCTCCGGGGGCACCGCGAAGGCGTGCGCGAAGCCCGGGCCGCTCCGCAGGTACGCGGTGATCGACGCGCGCGGCTTCAGGAGCGCCACGCGGAAGACGTCGCCCTCGCCTCCGAGCGGCGCCCACTGCACGGTCGGCGGGAACACGTTGGCCGGCATCACCGCGCCCTCGAGTGGATAGAGCAAGTCGGGTTGCGTGCCC
>JAYRVK010000257.1:0-4354 GCA_041918555.1 Sandaracinaceae bacterium | reverse complement strand
TGGGTCCGCGCGGCCTCGAGCGGGTACCCCCCCCCCGACCCGGCAATCCATCCGCGGCGCGCGGGCGCCGGCGCACGCGCCGACGACCGACACCGGCGCGGCGCTCCCCATCCACTCCCCGGTCAGCTCGCCGCCGAGCCGGTCGACGGAGAGATCGCCGTCGTCGTCGAACGCGGAGAGCGCCCCGCGCAGCGTGAGCGTGTCGACGTCGGGCTCCGCGAGCACGGCGGCCTGCGAGGCGCCGACGATCGGCTCGAGCGCCGTCACGCACGCGGCGTCGGCGCAGGCCGCGTCGCACACCGGCGCGATCGTCGGGTGGTCTGAGATCCAGCGCGCGAGCACGCCGCAGCCGGCGGCGTCGCGCAGCGCGAGGCCCGGGCTCGACGTCGGATCGGCGAGCGCCGCGAGCATCGCTGCGCTCAGGAGCGCGGGCACCGGCACCGACAGCGAGAGCGCCTCGACCTCGAGGGTGTCGGCGTCGGCGCGCCACGCCAGGCCGAGCACCGGCGCGAGATCGAGGCCCGCCGTCGCCGGATCGATCGGCAGCGGCGGCGGCGCGTCCGGGTCGCTCGCCCCGAGGGTCAGCCCCGAGGCCTCCCACGCGCCCACGGTCCGCGTACCGTCGTAGGTGAGGGAGAGCGGGCCGGACACCCGCACCGCGGCCAGCAGATCCAGGAGGCGCGCGAAGAAGCGGCGCAGGCCCTCGGCGGGATCCGCGCCCGCGGCGGTCAGCGCCGCGCGCAGCTCGAGCCCCGGCAGCCCGCTCCCGAGCTCGAGCTCGAGCGCGTCGGCCTCGGCGAGGTGCCCCGCGCCGCGCAGCACCGTCACGACGGCCCCGAGCAGCTCGTCGGCCGCGGGCATCCCGAGCGCGAGGCCCGCGTCGACCGCGCGCGTCGCGATCGCGCCGAACGCCTCGGCGCGCAGGCCGAGCTCGACCTCGTAGTCCCCCATCGGCGCGAGCGCCGCGTCGGCGAAGCGCAGCCGCACCGGCCGCAGCGCGTCCGGCGCCACCTCGAGCGCGTCCACGCACGCGGTCGCGAGGATCGCGCCGCCCGCGCCCTCGACGGTGCCGACCACCGTGTACGTCAGGCCGGCGGGCAGGGTGGCGAACGCGACGCCCTCCTCGCTCGGATCCTCGAGGGCCGCCTGTCGCGCGATCGCGCTCGCGGGGTAGCGGCCCATCGGGTCGCACGGGGTCTCGGAGTACACCGTGACCACGCGCCGCGCGTACTCCGCGCGGGCGCCGTCGTAGCGCGCGTCGATGTCGAGCCCGCCGAACCCCGCGTCGCTCACCGACACGTTCACCCACGCGGCCGGCGCGCGCTCCGCGCTCACCCGCACTCGGAACACCGAGCGCACGGTGCCCGCCATCAGCCTCGTGCGCGCGCGGCCGTCCCCGTCGGTCGTGACCTCGAGCGTGTCGAGCGCCGCGTCGTTGGCGGTCCCGTCGAGCGCGAAGCGCACCGGCTCGTCGGCGTGCGGCGCGCCGCCCTCGAGGTACTGCACGACGAGGTCGGCGTACTCGCCGTACATCAGCGTGACCGTGCCCTCCGACTCGACGACGAGCCGACCCGCCGGACCGGTGGCCGCGTCGCTGGCCGCGCCCCCGTCGAGGGTGACCTCGGTGGGCGTACAGCCGGCGATCGCCAGCGTCGCCGACAAGACAAGCAAGACCTCGCGCATGGAGCGCCCCAATTGTACCGAGGTCTGCCTGCGCCACCAAACGCCCCGCAAGATCGGCGAAATCCCGGGCGTCGGTCGGGCGTCTGACCGCGGGGCGTGATATTCGGTCACGCCGGTCGGCCGATGCTCGCTGCGCTCTCGCTCTCGCTCCCCGCGGTCGCGCTCCTGTTCGCGCTCTTCGTCGCGCTGCTGCTGCACCCGTACGCCGGCCGCATCGGCTGGCGCTACCTCCGGAGCAAGAAGCGCCGGACCGTCAGCGTGATCACCGCGGTCGCCGTCGGCGGCGTCGCGCTCGGGGTCGCCGCGCTCCTCGCCGTGCTCTCGATCACGAGCGGGTTCCAGGACGAGTTCCGCAACAAGGTCCTGGGCGTCAACGCGCACGTGCTCGTGCTCAAGTACGGCCTCGACTTCGAGGAGTACCGCATGGTGATCGAGCGCGCGCGAGAAATGCCCGAGGTCGCGGGCGCGGCGCCGTTCCTCATCAACGAGATGATGCTCGCCAAGGGCGATCGCATCGCGGGGATCCTCGTGAAGGGCGTCGACCCCGAGCTGATGCCGACGGTCCTCGACCTGCCGAGCCAGCTCGTCGAGGGCGACCTCGCGGGCCTGCGCGCCGAGGGCGCCGCACCGCCGACGACGCCCGAGGACCTGATGGAGACGGTCGACGACGACTGGGACTGGCTCGAGGACATGGCCGCCGCCGAGCGCGGCGACACGAGCGTCCGGGTCGAGGAGCCGCCGCCTTCGACCGACGACACGGAGTTCCTCGCGCCCGACGAGCTGCCCGAGGTCGAGGTGCCCAATCCCGTGGACGTCGACGTCGCGCTCGCGGAGGGCGGCGTGCCCGCGCTCCCGGACGACGAGCTGCTCGATCAGTTCCTCGAGGAGGACGAGCTGATCCTCGAGGGCGACGAGGTCGCGGGCGTCGCGCGCACCGAGGACCTCCCCGGCATCGTCGTCGGCCGCACGCTCGCCGACACGCTCGAGCTCGCGCTCGGCGATCGCGTCAGCGTGATCAGCCCGCTCGCCGGGCTCGACACGAGCTTCACCGGCCGCTCGAGCGCCCCGCGGAGCCGTGAATTCCGCGTGATCGGCATCTTCGAGGCGGGCTTCCAGGAGTACGACACGCGCCTCGTCTACGTGGATCTCTACGAGGCGCAGCACTTCTTCGAGCACGGCGACAGCGTCACGGGCGTCGAGATCCGGCTGCACGATCTCGAGCGGGCCCCGACCGTCTCGCGCCGCCTCGAGCGCGTCCTGGGCGGCGGGCCCTACCACACGATGGACTGGCAGGAGCTCAACCACAACCTCTTCACCGCGCTCGAGATCCAGAAGATCATGCTGAGCCTCGTGATCGCGACGATCATCTTCGTCGCCGCGTTCAACGTGATCGCGACGCTGATCATGATCGTCCTCGAGAAGAAGCGAGAGATCGCGATCCTCAAGGCGATGGGCGCCAAGAGCGTGGGCGTGCTCCTGATCTTCGTGGTGCAAGGCCTCTTGATCGGTCTACTCGGCACCCTGATCGGCCTCCTCCTCGGAGGCGGCGTCTGCTGGTACCTCGAGGCCTTCGAATTCCCGCTCGATCCTCACGTGTACCTGATCGACCACCTCCCCGTGCGCACCAGCGCCGCGGAGTTCGTGATCACCGTCGCGACCGCGATCGTCATCTGCATCGTCGCGACGATCATCCCGAGCTGGTGGGCCGCCCGCCTGTTGCCGGCGGACGGCGTGCGTCACGAGTGAGCGAAGCCGAGCGCGAGCTCGACGAGGCGACGCTGGATCCCGAGCGCCTCGTCGCGGCGCAAGACGCCTTGCTCCGTCAAGAAGCCGTAGAACGCCGCCGTCAGGTCGAGCACCTCCGCGAGGAACCGCCGCCCCGTCGGGGTCGCGTCGCAGTCGAGCGCCGCGTCGGCGAGCGCGTCGGGCGAGAGCCGGTGCCACGGCAGGCCCCGCGAGTCGGGCTCGGCGTGGATCGACAGGAACGTGGCGACCATCATCAGCGACGAGCGCGCGTGGTAGCGATGGTCGTCGGGGCAGCGGGGCGAGCGCGCGAAGCGATCGATGGGCGCGCGGGCGGCGCGCTCGAACGGGGAGACCTCCAGGGCGAAGCGGGTCATGGCGAACACCTCCTGAGCCCTCCATCGACCGGAGGCGCCGCCGGTTTCGCGTCCGCTTGACAGTCCCGGGGCTGCTTGGTAAGCCGCCCCCTCTCTCCGCGGGACTAACTCAGTGGTAGAGTGCAACCTTGCCAAGGTTGAAGTCGAGGGTTCGAATCCCTTGTCCCGCTCTTCGATCGCCTGAATCGCGATAGCGGCCGGCTGAGAGGACGCCTCGAGGCCGGCCCCGCATTCGCCCGAGAGCTCAGCCGGCCCCGCGGTCGAGGGTCCTACCAGTACTGAACGCCGAAGCGCTCGTTGAGCGTGTCGAGCTCGCGATCGCCATCGACGCTGGTCGGCCAGCGGCGCTCGAGCTCGCGGAACGTCTTGGTGTGGAGGCTCTTGAGGTGCAGGTGGAGGTACTCGTGCCACAGGAGATAGCGCATCGTCTCCGCGCTCACGTCGGGGCTGTCGAGCAGCACCGTCGGCGGCAGCGCCAGCATCAGCGCCGCGCCCCCAGGGCCGCGCAGAGCGCCCCGAGGTACTCCGGGTCGGTCCCGACTTCCGCGCTC
>JAYRVK010000256.1:0-10698 GCA_041918555.1 Sandaracinaceae bacterium | reverse complement strand
GGCGCGCTGGATGGGCATCGGCGTCGGCTTCGCGTGGGTGCTCGCGACCGCGCTCGTCGGGTGCGCGGCGAGCCCGCTGGTGTGGCTCTTCGCCGCGCTCCACGCGCCGCTCCCGCTGCTGCTCGCGCGGCCCGACACGGTGCATGGTCGGACCTCGGTGAGCCTGTTGCTCGCGGGGATGGCGCTGCCGCTCGCCTTGACCCTCGGGCTCGGCGAGCTCGCGCGCTTCGAGGTCAGCTGGGTGAACGTCCTCGCCACCTCGCTGGTGGTGATCGGCGCCGTCGGCCTGGCGCGCGAGCGCACGTGGGGCCTGCTCATCTGTGGGCTGGCCGGCCTCGCGTTCCTCGTCGGCGGGCTCGTCGATCCGGTCGCGATGCAGCGGAGCCTCTTCGAGCTCTCGGGCCTCGTCGCGCTGCCGCTCCTCGCCGCGCTCGTCCCCTTCGCGCGGCCCATCGCGCGGTTCCTCCGCGGTTGAGCGTCAAGGCACGGTGATCGCGAAGCGGTGGTTCGCGCCCGGCGCGGTGCCCGCGTTGCGATCCGACTCCGTGAGCGTGCCGCCCGTGGCGCCGCACTGCTGCGCGGGGGTGGCCTCGCGCACGCACCAGCGCACGCGGAACGACACGGGGCCCTGGCCCGAGTAGTAGTTCACGCGCACCTGGTACGCGCCCGGCAGCTCCGTCGACATCGTGTACGTCTCGGGCCCGTAGCCGCGGGTGTTGTCGACGTCGAGGAGGCGCCCCTCGCGCGGCGTGCGGTTCGAGAAGCCCGTGCTGACGCCCTGGGGATCCGTGACCCAGAGGTCGACGTCGGTCCCGTCGCGGGTCCACGTGAGCTCGCACATCAGGATGGTGGCCGCGATCTCGGCCCGCACCGTCACCGACGCGCTCGCCTGGGTCACGCCGGCGTGGGCCGTCGCGGTGATCGTGTTGTCGCCCGGGGTGAGCGTGACGCGCCCCTCGAAGCGATCACCCGACAACGGGACTTGCACCTCTCCGGTCGCCGTACGGAGCGTCACGCGATCGATCACCGTGCCCTGCCGCGCGACGACCCGCCCGGTCACCACCTGGATCCGCTCGGTCACCGTCGCGCCCGCGGCCGGCGACTCGAGGAGCACCTGCAGGCCGGCCTCGAGCTCGAGGTCCGTCGGGATCGCCTGCGCGGCCGCGTTCGTGGCGATCGACGCGTCGGGCGCGAACGTGACGCGGTTGCGCTGCGCGAGCCCCTCCGCCTCCGCGACGAGGAGCACCTCGCCCGCGGGCACGCGCACGGTGAAGGTCCCGTCGGCGGCCGTCGTCGCCTGCACCGTCCCCGCGTCCTCGGGGGGCGGCACGAGCTCCACGCCCGCGAGGGTGCGCACCCGGACGCGCGCGCCGGCGAGCGGCGCGGGCTCCGTGCCCGGCTCGCCGATCCGCACGACGCGCCCCCGCGCGAGCCACGACACGCCCTCGTCGATCAGGATCGGCTGCAGCACCTCGGCGCGCGACGGCCCGAGCGCGGTCACGAGCGCGATCAGATCGGGAGGCCGCGCGCTCGCGATCGTCGCGAAGAGGGTGGCGAAGCCGAGCTCGTGCGCGAGCCGGGACATCACCGTCGCGGGGACGATCTCCACCGCGACCGCGTCGACGTCGCGCGCGCTCGGCCAGCGCACGCCCTCGCCCTCGGGGCGCCGCGACATGTCGCGCGTGCGGCCGAACATCGCCCCCGCCGCGGGGGGCACGCCCGCGCCCGTCGCCCACTGGCCGAGCACCGTCGCGAGATCCTCGGTGAACGCGAGGCCACGCGTCGAGGCGACCCAGCCGCGGTGCGCGCCGCCCGGGCTCGTCGCCTCGTACTCGTCCCCGAGCGCCATGTGCGCCGCGTAGTGCCCCCACTCGTGCGAGACCACGTCGCCGTAGGTCGCGTCGAGGGTGAGCCCGACGTGCGGCCCGGCCACGCCGCCGAAGAGCCGGCCCCACCCGCGCCGCCGGCTCCACGGGAGCGAGCCGTTGTACGCGTCGCGCAGCTGCACGTAGCCGCCGAACACCACGCGGACCGGCTGCGCGGCGACGCGCGCGTCGAAGCTCGCGCGGGTCGCGGGATCGAGCGGGATCTCCCGGCTCAGGTGGACCATCGCGCGCAGCACGTCCGGGTAGATCGACACGGGCGCGCTCGGCGTGCCGGTCGAGCCGTCCTCGAACACCGGGACCACGCGCACGTCCCAGCGGCGGTAGCTGACCTGCGTGAACGCGTCGTAGCTGCGCGCGAGCGGCTCGAGCGGGATCGCGAGCCGGCCCTCTCCGTCGCGCGGCGACCAGCGCACCGGCGCGCCGCCGTGCACGTAGGGGCGGAAGCGACCGGGGCTCGGGGCCGGACGGTCACCCTCCGGGGCCGTGACCTCGACGTTCAGCGAGCGCACGGCGACCTGCGGCCCGAACGCGCGATCGCTCGCGTACGCGCAGCCCCGCAGGTCGAAGACCACCGCGGGCTCGGGCGTCGCCTCACCGTAGAGCACGAACGGAGCCTGCACGCGGAGCCGCGCCGCCTCGGCGGGAGAGCGCGGGGCGCGCCGCTTCGGGTGGAAGCCCGCGCCCGGGCTCAGCGACTGCGCGATCGCGATCGCGCGTCCGTCGACCACCTCCGTCGGCAGCGCCTCCCAGCCCCGCTCGCCGTAGTGCCCGATCACCACGGGCCGCGTGGTGTCGGGGTCGAGGAGCGGGAGGGAGATCTCGAAGGGCGCGACGGCGTCCCCGCGCGCCGTGATCTCGTACACCGGCGTCGCGAGCTGGATCCCGCGCCGCGGCACCGAGGGCAGCGACGCGAGCTCCACGTCGAAGGTCGGCGCGTCGTCCTCGTCGCCGACCGGCGCCGCGGTGACCTCGGCGTCGCCGACGAACGTGGGCAGCCCGTAGCGCGCGGCCACCCCGCGCACGAGCAGCGGCGCGATGAACCACCCGGCCGCCGCGCTCGCGAGGAAGCCCACCCCGCACAGCACGAGGAGCCACGGCCACAGCCGGCGCCGGCGCTCGGGCGCGCTCCCGGGCGGCCAGGGGGTCGGATCCATCGGCATCGTCTTGTGGACGATCGGCTTCGCCATCCGCTCGCGCGTGCTCGGGATCGGCTCGCCCACGCGGTGGCCGCACCGCTCGCAGAAGGCCTGCGGCGCCGTCAGAGGAGCGCTGCAGCGGCCGCAGACCTTCGTCGCCACGCCGCGATTCTACTGGAACGCGCGGCTCAGGGCGCCTCGAGGGCGACGAGGCGCTCCTCGGCGCGAGCCGCGCCCTCGGGGTCGGTCGCGCGCACCGCCGCGACGTAGCGCCGGTAGAGGCGCACGGCGTCGTCCGGCCGGTTCAGCTGCTCGTAGCAGTACGCGAGATCGAACGTCGCGCCCATGTCGTCCGGGATCTGCGCCAGCCCCGTCTCGTAGTGGCGCGCGGCCTCGGCCCAGCGGCTCTGCCGCCGGTACATCGTCGCGAGGTTGAGGTGGAACTGCGCGTTGTCGGGGTCGCGCGCCAGCGCGGACTCCAGCATCTGGATCGCCTCGTCGACACGGCCATCGTTGCGCAGGGCGACGGCGAGGTTGTTCAAGAGGTCGGGCTGCGCGGGGTTGTGCTGCAGGCCCTGCCGGTACGCCGCGATCGCGGCCTCGCTCTGCCCGGCCTGCCGCAGGCACGCGCCGAGGTTGCCCCAGCTCGCCGTGTCGCGCCGATCGAGCTCGGTCGCGCGCCGGAGCGACGGGATCGCGTCCGCGAAGCGCCGGAGCCGCGCGAGCACCGCGCCGACCATCGCGTGGCCCTGCGCGCCGTTGGGCTCGAGCTGCACGACGCGCTGGAACGCGGTCAGCGCGGCCTCGAGGTTCCCCGCCTGGCGCTCGAGCCCGCCGATCGTGAAGTACGCCGCGGCGTGATCCGGACGCAGCCGCGCGGCCTCGCGCGCCGCCACGAGGGCCTCGGCGTTGCGGCCCGCCTGCTTGAGCCGGAGGGCCAGGTGGTACTGGACCGCGGCCGGGTTGTCCTGCGCGACGAGGACGGGCGGCCGGATCGAGGCCGCGATCGCCACGCCGCACAGCATCGCCAACACCACCCATCGAGCTCGCATGCGTCGCCTCCCGCGCGGGTCCGACGCCGGCGGACCCGCGGGCATTCTCTCACGATCCTCAGTCCGCCGCGTGCGAGCGCAGCGTGAGCACCGGCACCGACGCGTGGCGGACCACGCGCTCGGTGACGCTCCCGATCAGGAGGTGACGCAGGCCGGTGCGGCCGTGCGTGGAGATCACGATGAGGTCGGCGCCGATCTTCTCCGCGTGCGTGCAGATGGCGTGGGCCGCCGAGGCGTCCTCGAGGAGCTCGGCCGTGACGTCGCAGCCGGCGAAGCACCGGTCGCGCGCGTCGGCGAGCTTCTCCTCGATCATCGCGTGCACCTCCTCCGCCAGCTCCGCGCGCCGCGCCGGGCTGTAGCCGAGGTTGGCGGGCGCGCGCAGCGCGTCGTGGTCGTGGACGTGGACCAACGTGACCTTCGCGCCGAAGCGCGCGGCGATGACCGCGGCCGCGTCGCACGCGAGCTTGCTGGCGTCGGAGAAGTCGGTCGGGACGAGGATGTGGGTCGCGAAGGCCATGCGGTCACATGGTAGACCCCCCCGAGCGTGTCGCGGTAGCCGATGTATGCTCCGCCCGCGATGACGCTCTCGCCGCTCCCCCTCGCGGCGGACTGGAGCTGGCAGCTCCGGAACGCGATCCAGGATCTCGCCGGGCTCGAGCGCGCCTTCCGCCTGAGCGACGCCGAGCGCGAGGGCGCCCGGCGCGCGCTCCACGCCGGGCTGCCGATCGCGATCACCCCGTACTACGCGAGCCTCGCGAGCCCCGACGACGAAGCCTGCCCGATCCGGCGGCAGTGCGTGCCCCGCGCGGAGGAGGCGCTCGAGGTCCCGGGCGATCTGCGCGATCCGCTCGGCGAGGAGGCCCACGAGGTCGCGCCCGATCTCGTCCAGCGCTACCCGGACCGCGCGCTCCTCCTCGTCAGCGATCGTTGCTCGGTGTACTGCCGCTTCTGCACGCGCTCGCGGATGGTCGGCCAGGGGGGGGGCGCCCGCTCCGCCGACCGGCTCGAGCCCGCCTTCGCCTGGCTCGCCGCGCACCCGGAGGTCCGCGAGGTGATCGTCTCGGGCGGCGATCCGCTCGTCGCGAGCACGGCGCGGGTGCGCGCGATCCTCGATCGGCTGCGCGCCCTCGGGACGCTGGACACCGTGCGCGTGGCCACGCGGGTCCCCGTCACGCTGCCGATGCGCGTCGACGACGCGCTTTGCCGCGCGCTCCGCGAGGGGTTCCCCGCGACCTGGGTGATGACCCACTTCAACCACCAGAGAGAGCTCACCGAGGCCTCGACCCGCGCGCTCGCGCGGCTCGTCGACCACGGCCTGCCCGTGATGAACCAGACCGTCCTGCTCCGCGGCGTCAACGACGCGGCCGAGACCCTCGAGACGCTGTTCCGCGGCCTGGTCGCGCGCCGGGTCCGGCCCTACTACCTCCTGCAGGCCGATCCCGTGCGCGGCACCGCCCACCTCCGGACCCCGTTGACGACCGGCGTCGAGATCATGCGGCGCCTGCAGGGTCGCTTGAGCGGGATCGCGCTGCCGAAGCTGATCGTCGACACCCCGGGAGGCCGCGGGAAGGTCCCGCACGGCCCCGACTGGGTCGTCACGGCGGCGGCCGGCGTCACCTCGTTCCGGACCTTTCGGGGCGAGGTCGTCGACTACGTCGATCCTCCCGTCGAGGAGGCTTGAAACGAGGGCCCCGAAATGTATAGCTCGGCGCGCATGCAGGGAGTCCTCACGCTCACCCGCTCGACGGTCGGGCAGAAGGCGGTCGTCGGCGTCACCGGCGTGATCCTCTTCGGCTTCGTCATCGGCCACCTCCTCGGCAACCTCATCCTCTTCGCCGGCCCCGAGGCCTACCTCGGGTACGCGGCGGCGCTGAAGGGCAACGCGCCGCTCCTCTGGGGCACGCGGATCGTCCTCGCGACGAGCGTGATCGTGCACGTCGCGTTGACGATGCAGCTCGCGCGCCGCAACGCGCTGGCGCGGGCGCGCGGCTACGCCAAGCCGCGCAAGGACCTCGTGACGACCTACGCCGCGCGCACGATGGTGCTCAGCGGCCCGCTCGTCTTCGCGTACATCGTGTTCCACATCGCGCACTTCACGGCGCCCGGCCTCGCGCTCGGGGGCGAGTTCGATCCCCACAACGTCTACGCCAACGTGGTGCAAGGCTTCCGCGTGTGGTGGGTGAGCGCGATCTACATCTTCGCGAACTTCCTGCTCGGCCTGCACCTCTACCACGGCGGCTGGAGCGCGGCGCAGAGCATCGGGGCGCAGAGCAAGAAGTACGACCCGCTCAGGAACGCGCTCGCCGTCGGCCTCGCCCTCTTCGTCGCGGGTGGCAACGTGTTCATCCCGATCGCGGTGCAGACGCACCTCATCGGCAGCGCGGAGCAGCTCGCGGAGGCGCGCGCGCTCGCGGCTGCCGCGGCGGCGGAGGAGGAGTGATGGAGCTCGATTCGCGCTGCCCGACCGGCGACCTCGCCAAGCGCTGGGACGACCACCGCTTCCAGCTCAAGCTCGTCAACCCCGCCAACAAGCGGAAGTTCGACGTCATCGTCGTGGGCACCGGGCTCGCCGGCGCGGCCGCCGCGGCGACGCTGGCGGAGCTGGGCTACAACGTCAAGGCGTTTTGCTATCAAGACAGCCCGCGCCGCGCGCACAGCATCGCGGCGCAGGGCGGGATCAACGCCGCCAAGAACTACCAGAACGACGGCGACAGCGTGCACCGCTTGTTCTACGACACGGTGAAGGGCGGCGACTTCCGCGCGCGCGAGAGCAACGTGTACCGGCTCGCGCAGGTCAGCGTGAGCATCATCGACCAGGCCGTCGCGCAGGGCGTCCCGTTCGCGCGCGAGTACGGCGGCCTCCTCGACAACCGCAGCTTCGGCGGCGCCCAGGTCTCGCGCACGTTCTACGCGCGCGGGCAGACCGGCCAGCAGCTCCTGCTCGGCGCCTACTCCGCGCTGAGCAAGATGATCGCGGCGGGCAAGGTCGAGATGCACAACCGCCACGAGATGCTCGACGTGATCCTGGACGAGGGGCGCGCGCGCGGCATCGTCACGCGCGACCTCGTGAGCGGCAAGGTCGAGGCGTGGACCGCCGACGCGGTGTGCCTCTGCACCGGAGGCTACGGAAACGTCTTCTACCTCTCGACCAACGCGATGGGCTGCAACGTCACCGCGACCTGGCGCGCGCACAAGCAGGGCGCGGCGTTCGCGAACCCGTGCTTCACGCAGATCCACCCGACCTGCATCCCGCCGGCCGGCGAGTACCAGAGCAAGCTCACCTTGATGAGCGAGTCGCTCCGGAACGACGGTCGCGTGTGGGTCCCGAAGGACCCCGGGAACGCGACGAAGGACCCGCGCTCCATCGCCGAGAAGGACCGCGACTACTTCCTCGAGCGGATCTACCCCGCGTTCGGCAACCTCGTCCCGCGCGACATCGCGAGCCGCGCGGCCAAGCGCATGTGCGACGAGGGCCTGGGCGTGGGCCCGTTGGTCGGCGAGAACCGGCGCGGCGTGTACCTCGACTTCGCCGACGCGATCAAACGCGAAGGGAAGAACCGGATCCTCGAGAAGTACGGGAACCTCTTCGAGATGTACCAGCGGATCACCGGCGAGGATCCCGCCGAGGTGCCGATGCGCATCTACCCCGCGAGCCACTACACCATGGGCGGGCTCTGGGTCGACTACGACCTCATGAGCACGATCCCGGGGCTCTTCGTGCTCGGCGAGGCGAACTTCTCGGACCACGGCGCGAACCGCCTGGGCGCGAGCGCGCTGATGCAGGGACTGGCGGACGGCTACTTCGTGATCTCGTACACGCTCGGCAACTACCTCGCGAAGTACGGCAAGAGCGCCGTGGGCGCCGACGCCAAGGCGGCCAAGAGCGCGGTGAAGAAGGTCGAGAAGGGGATCGCCGACCTCATCGCGATCGGCGAGAAGGGGAGCACGCACCCCGACGTGTTCCACCGGCGGCTCGGCACGCTGATGTACGACAAGTGCGGCATGGCGCGGAACGCGGCCGGCCTGAAGGAGGCCCTCGCGGAGATCCCGAAGATCCGGGAGGAGTTCTGGAGCGACGTGCAGATCCTCGGCTCGGGCACCGAGCTCAACCAGATGCTCGAGCGCGCGGGACGCGTGGCGGACTTCCTCGAGCTCGCGGAGCTGATGTGCATCGACGCCCTCGCGCGCGACGAGAGCTGCGGCTCGCACTTCCGCGAGGAGCACGTCGACGCCGAGGGCGAGGCGAAGCGCAACGATCAGGACTTCGCGTACGTCGCGGCCTGGGAGCACACGGGCGACCACTCGGCGCCCAAGCTCCACGAGGAGAAGCTCGAGTTCGAGAACGTGAAGCTGTCGCAGCGGAGCTACAAATGAGCGACGAATCGATCGACCTGAAGCTGCACGTGTGGCGGCAGACCGGACCGAACGACGCCGGCGGCTTCGTCGATCTCTCGAAGTACGCCAAGGGCATCAGCACGCACGCGTCGTTCCTCGAGATGCTCGACGTCGTGAACCTCCGATTGAGCGCGGAGGGCGAGCGCCCGATCGCGTTCGACCACGACTGCCGCGAGGGGATCTGCGGGATGTGCGGCGCGGTCATCAACGGCGTGCCCCACGGCCACCGGCGGCAGACGACGACGTGTCAGCTCCACATGCGCGAGTTCGAGAACGGCGCGGAGGTGTGGGTCGAGCCGTTCCGCGCGGGCGCGTTCCCGATCGTGAGCGACCTCGTGGTCGACCGCTCGGCGTTCGACACCATCGTGCAGGCCGGCGGCTACGTGACGGTGCGGACCGGCGCGGCGCCGGACGCGAACGAGATCCCGGTCCCGAAGCAGATCGCGGAGCGCGCGATGGACGCGGCGGCGTGCATCGGCTGCGGCGCGTGCGTGGCGGCCTGCCCGAACGCGTCGGCGAGCCTGTTCCTCAGCGCGAAGCTCGCGCACCTCAACCTCCTCCCGCAGGGGCAGCCCGAGCGCTACCGGCGCACGCGCGCGATGGTGCAGGCGCACGACGACGCGGGCTTCGGCGGCTGCACCAACCACCGCGAGTGCGAGGCCGCGTGCCCCAAGGGCATCTCGACGGACTTCATCGCGCGGATGAACCGCGACGTGCTCGTCGCGTCGCTGACCGAGAAGGACGGCGAGCTCGTCTAGGTCGGCCTCCCATGCGGCCGGCCACGCCCGAGGATCTCGCGGAGCTCACGCGCCTGCAGCGCGCGTTCTACGAAGAGGACGCGATCCCGCACCGGCCCGAGGTCGAGCGCGCGCTCGCGGCGCTGCTCTCCGATCGCGCGCTGGGCGTGGTGATCGCGAGCGAGCGCGCGGACGGAGCGCTGGCCGGCTACGTCGCGATGACGTGGGGCTACTGCGTCGAGCTCGGCGGCCGCGACGCGTTCGTCGACGAGCTCTACGTCGCGCCCGACGCCCGCGGGCGCGGCCTCGGGCGCGCGCTGCTGCGCGCAGGGATCGCGGCGGCCGAGCGCGAGGGCGCGACCACCGTGCACCTCGAGGTGGCGGCGCCGGACGAGGACAAGACGGCTTTCTATGCGAGCGAGGGCTTCCGACCGCGGCCCTACCCGCTGATGACCCGACGGCGCGCCAGGGACTGAGCGCGACGGAGGGCCGCGAGCGCGAGGGCCGTGGCCCACACACCGATCGGTACGGTCGGGCGGCCGCCGACTCCGCAGCCGCACGCATGCGCGACGTGAGCCTCCCCGGTCCAGCGCCGCTCGGTCGCGTCCCACGCGGGCGTCGATCCGGTGGGCTCGCACTGGCGCCGCGTGGCGCACGTCGCGTCGGCCTCGGCGCAGCGTCCGCCCTCGCACGCGCCCACGACGATCTGGGCCCGGTGCGTGCCTTCGAGCCGCTCGTTCGACACCTCGCGCTCGGCCCAGCACTCGTGCACCTCCCGGCACGCGGCGCCGTCGCCGCACTGCGCGTCGGACTCGCACACGCGCGGGAAGCACCCCTCGGCGTGGCCCTGGATCCCGCGGTCGAGGCCGGGCGGACACTCGCCCTCGAAGGGGAGGATGGCGTCTGCGCGCGCGGCCGTGGGGACGAGGAGCGCGAGCGCGAAGAAGAGGATGCGCATGGGCACCACGATACCGCAGCGCTAGGCTCCGCCGCGATCATGAGCCACTCGGTCGAGCAGCACCTCGCGGTGTCGGCCGCGGAGTACGACCGGGAGATCGTCCGCCTCGTCTTCGCGTACGAGGCGATGGGCGCCCTCGTTCCGGCGTCTGGAGTCTCTGCTCGAGTGTCGCGAGCAAGCGGAGTTGCACGTGAAGGCGGTGCTCGCGCAGGGCGAGGACCCCGAGGTGTCGCGGGCGCAGCAGGCCGCTCGCGAGGCCGGCGCGCGGGACTTCCAGCGGCGGCTCGAGGAGGCGATCGCAACGGTCGACGAGCTTCAGGAGCAGCGCGGAGCTTGGGCCGAGCCGGCTCGTGCCTCGACGACGGGCGCCGAGGCGCGCGTCATGAAGATGGCCGACGGGGGCTTTCGGCCGGGGCTGAACGTGCAGCTGGCGACGGCGGGCTCGGAGCTGGGTGGACCGCGCACGATCGTGGCGGTGACCGTCGACCACGTGGGCAGCGACATGAGCGCGGTGACGCCGATGCTGGAGCAGAT
>JAYRVK010000255.1:0-4463 GCA_041918555.1 Sandaracinaceae bacterium | reverse complement strand
CGCGGCGGCGCGGATCACCGCGGGGCTCGGCTGCGCCTTCTGCGGGGTCCCGCCGAGGTGGACGTTGCTGCGGAAGTCGCCGTCGTGCGGCACGCGGCGCACCGCACAGGGGACGCCCCCGGCCTCCAGCACCCGGCCGTCGATCACGATCACCCGGACGTCGCCCTCGACCGCTCGCCGCAAGTAGTCTTGCGCGATCACGAAACCCTCGCCGGTGAGCACCTCGACGAGCGCGCGGACGTTCCCGCTGCCGCCGGTGACGCGGAACACGCCGCGCCCATGCGTCCCGAAGAGCGGCTTGAGCACGCTGGGTCCCTTGGCCTCCTCGACGAACGCGCAGAGCCGGTCGGGATCGCGGCTCACGATCATCCGCGGCCGCAGCGTCTCCGGGAGGTACGACAGGAAGAGCTTGTCGCTGGCCTTCGGGAGCGCGCGCGGATCGTTGAGGACGACGAGCCCCGCGAGCTGCGCGATCCGACAGAAGTTGAGGGTGGTCTCGTGCAGGAGCGCGCGCTGCTGATCGTGCCCGGGGTTGGTCCGCAGGAGCACCGCGTCGAGCTCGGAGGCCGCGATCGGGATCGGCCTCGCGCGGCGCAGCCCCCGCAGCCCGCGCGGCGTCGTCATCTCGGGGGTGACCTCGAGCGCGCCGAACACGACCTCGCCGTCCTCGGTGAGCGAGACGTCGCCGAGCCCCGCGACCCAGGCTCGGCCGTGGCGGCGCGCGGCCTCGAGGGCGACCGCCGTCGTCGACTGATCGGGGCGCAGGCGACCGCGACCGTTCAAGAGGGCGAGCAATCGCATTCGTCAGTCCTCCGCCGTCTCCGCCGCGAGCTCGGTCGGCGGCGGCGGGAGCGTGTCGACCACGCGCCCGAGATGGACGATCCGCGCCCCGGTCTGCCCGACCGGGTTGGTGCTCCGGCCGATCACCACGCCGGAGAACGGCGCGTGGTACTCGCGCACCACATCGCCGAACACGTCGCGCTGCCGCGCGAGGAGCGCGCCCGCGGCGACCACGTCGTTGACCTCGGGCAGCACCGAGAGGAGGCCGCCGTGGTCCGTGTAGATCCAGCGCGACGCCTTGCACAGCATCGGCGCGGGCCCGAGCGCGACCGGCCGCCGGGGGAGCATCTCGACCTCGGCGAGCATGCTGCGCAGCCCCGTGATCGCGGGCTTGATGTAGCGCGGCTGGAGGACCTGAGGATCGCCGATCTCCATGGTGATCGCCGGGATGTCGAGCTCGGCGGCGGCGCCGCGGAGGGTCCGGTCGGAGGGCGGATTGTGCAAGATGATTTGCGGCCGCGCGAGCTTCGCGAGGCGCGCGGTCATCGGCTCGCGCATGTCCGCGCGGACGTAGAGCGAGTTCTCGCGCCCGAAGCTCGCGGTGTGCAGATCGACGAGGAAGTCGAAGTGCTTCACGAGGCGATCGAGGAGCCGCCACGCGAACACGTGGGACGCGTGGCCGTCGGGGCGCCCGGGGAACATCGTGTTGAGGTCGCGCTGGTCCACGAACGCGCGCGCGTTGCGGTGGAAGCCGGGCACGTTGACGGGCGCGGCCATCACCACCGTGCCGCGGAGCTTCTCCGCGTCGATGCGGTCGACGAGCCGGTGGATCACGGGGAGCCCGTTGAGCTCGTTCCCGTGCACCGCCGCGGTGATCCCGAACACCGGCCCCGGCCGCACGCCGCGCACCACGATCACCGGCACCTCGAGCGGCATCCCCATCGCGTCGTGCGCGATCTGGAGCCAGAGCCGGATCGGCTGGCCGCCCGGGAGCTCGTCGAGGTCGAGGCGCTCCGCGCGCCGGACCGTGCTCACGCGAGGACCTCGGCGACGAGCGAGGCGTCCGGGTTGATCGACGCGAACAGCTTGCGCCCGAAGCGGCCCTTGGTCGTCACGAGGCGGCACGCCATCGAGTCGATCGCGCTGACCGCGAGCACCGTCTGGACGTAGCCGTCGATGAGATCGTCGAGCCCCACGCCGAGGCGGTTGAAGTCGCGCGCGTCCATCAAGACGAGGCGCTCGGACTCCGTGTCCCAGCTCCCGTCGGCGTTCTTGATCGAGAGGTTCGTGCCGAGCACGTCCCACGAGTCCTCGGGCGCCGCGGCCTCGAGGCTGCCGCGCGCGCGGCGCGCGTAGATCGCGCACGGGAAGAAGCCGTCGGGCCCGCAGCCGACCATGAAGCGCACGTCGGCGACGAAGGTCTGGTGCTTCTTGTTGGGCACGGTGCCCACGTGATAGATGGGCCCGCGCCGGCCGCGGCTGCTCCAGCCCACGTTGCCGATGAGCTGCTGCACGATGAAGCGATCGTAGCGGTGCTCCATCGCCATCACCCGCTCGAGCTCGCGCGGCGAGGTGATCGTCCAGACGCCCTGCCCCGCGTTCGAGTAAGGGTTCTTGACGACCGCGAAGCCTCCCATGCGCTCGACCCAGATCGGGATCTCCTCGCGGCTCACGTCCCAGATCGTCTCGGGCACCTCGATCTTGAGGTGCGCGTCCGCGTTCTTCGCGTTGTGGAGGTCGTAGGCCTTGGCGGCGAGCATCTTGTTGCGCCCCCCCGCGAGGCACACCACGACCGGGTTGAACACCGTCGTGCGCGAGAGCGTGGGGATGCGGTTCCACGGCCGCTGCGTCACGTAGCGGAACGCCGCGCGCACCTCGACCCAGTCGCGCTCCGGCGTGCGGACCTCGATCGTGCGGCGCTCGTTCACGCGCATCCACGGATCGGGCTCGCCGTCGAAGCACGGGACGAGGAAGACGTCCTCTTGCAGCAGATCCGCGAGCACCGCGGCGTAGCCCGACGTCTCCATGTGGTTCTTGTCCCAGAGCACCGCGAGCGCGCCCGCGGGGGCCTGCCCGCGTCGCTTCAGCAGCGGGACGAACGCCTCCGAGAGCAGCCGACGATAGCCGCCCTGCTCCTGGCTCTCCTCCATCCGGGGGATCGACTTCTGCCCCGATGGGCACGAGTTCGTCTCGATCACGTACATGCGGCGGCCACCGCGCGGATCGGCGGCGTGGAACAGATCGCAGCCGCCCCAGCGGAAGTGCTGCGTCTTCGCGGCGAGCACCTCGCGGACCGCCTCGAGCGGCACCATCGGGTGCAGGTGCGCGTAGCGCGCGGCGATGCGCTCGTTGTCGAGCCCGAGGAAGTAGCGCACGAGCGGGTGGATCTGCGCGTTCAGCACCCGCGGGTAGAAGTGCCGCTCGGGCTCGAAGCTCCCCGGGTGGACGCGGACCGTCGCTCGCTGGCTCATCGTGCCCCCGCGAAGATTCGCGCCGCGGCGCGAGCGCTGGCAAGCGCGAAACCCGGTATCCTCTCCACGTGGGTCGCGCCCGGTTCCGGCGAGGTCAGAGGATCGGCAAGTACAAGCTGGTCGAGCAGCTCGGAGCGGGCGGCTTCGCGGTGGTCTACCGCGCGCGCGACACGATCGAGGGGCGGGACGTCGCGCTCAAGCTCCCGACGACCCGCGTCGACGACCACACGCAGAAGAAGCTCCTGCGCGAGGTGCACCTCGCCGCGCGCCTCGAGCACCCGAACATCCTCCCGATCCGCAACGCGGACGTGATCGGCGATCAGCTCCTCATCGCGTATCCGCTCGGGCGCGAGAGCCTCACGCGGCGCCTGCAGCGCCGGCTCTCGAGCGAGCGCGCGATCGCGATCGCGGAGCAGGTGCTCGGCGCCGTCGCGTACGCGCACGACCGCCGCGTGATCCACTGCGACATCAATCCGTCGAACGTGATCCTCGGCGAGGGCGAGCGCGTGATGCTCTCGGACTTCGGCCTCGCGCGGGTGGCGGCGACGACGCAGGTGCTGGGCTCGGGCTCGGGCACCGTCGGCTACGTCGCGCCCGAGCAGGCGATGGGCCACCCGAGCTTCCGCTCGGACGTGTTCTCGCTCGGCCTCCTCGTGTACCGCATCTTCTCGGGGTCGCTCCCGCGCTGGCCGTACGAGTGGCCGCCTCCCGACGTCGAGCGCGCGCGCAAGCGGCTCACCCCCGACGCGATGCAGTGGCTCCGCCGTGCGTTCGAGGTCGATCACCGCCGCCGCTACAAGGACGCGCCGCAGATGCTGCGCGCGTACGAGAGCCTCGGCGGCGCCCTGCGTTGAGTCTCAACGGAGGCGGGCGAACGCGGGGCGGTACTTGGCCTTCGCGTCGCCGAGCACCTCGGCCCCGTGCGCGGGGAGCACGTGCTCGAAGTCGAGCTCGAGGATCGCGCGCACCTCGTCGAGGTCGGGCTTCGCGCCGCGGAGCCAGCCGGGGCCGACGTTGTGCGGCCTGATGAACCCCATCGCGCGCATCATCACGCGGCCGAGGAAGCTGAAGTACGCGTCGGGCGCCGCCCAGTTCTGGAGCACGTCGCCCGCGATCAGGATCCCGCCCTCGCGCGGCAGGAGGAGCAGCCCCTCGGGCGGCTTGGCGCTCGCGATCCGGATCAGCTTCGCGTCCGCGATCGGCAGCGCGGTG
>JAYRVK010000254.1:0-2500 GCA_041918555.1 Sandaracinaceae bacterium | reverse complement strand
GCGCGCGGAGCGTCGGTCGCGCTCGAGCTCGGCCCCGACGCGTGGCGCTTCCTCGCTCACGGCTGGGGCGTCGAGCTCGACGTCGCGACGCCCGGGAGCGACGGCGGTGAGGTGCTCGTGGTGACGGCGCGCGATCGCGACGGCCGCGACGCGCCGCTCGTCACCGCGTCGGGCTGCGCGGAGGGCGCGCCGCCGATCGATCTGCGCGCGACCGGGGACGGCGAGGCGCGCGTGGCGTTCCCGATTACCACGGACGCGGCGCCGCTCCAGCTCGTGGTCGACGCCCGCGACGCGGCGCTGTCGCTCACGGTCGCGCGCGTCGCGTCGAGCGCGCCGGTCCTCGAGACGGCGGTCGTGCTCGTCGACGCGCAGGGCGTCGAGGTCGTCGCGCGGGGCCGCGACGCGGAGGGCGACGTGGCGCGGGCCGACGTCCAGGCCCTCGACGCGGCGGGCGCGCCGGTGGCGTTCCGCGGCGGCGCCGGCCGCGCGATCGAGATCCCGATCCCGGCGACCGCGGCGCCCGGCGACTTCGCGCTCCGCGCCTTCACCCCGCTCGACACCGCGGTCGGCGTCGCGCGGGCCGCGTGGGTCACCGTGGTCGACGCGACCGGCGCCGCGAGCGCGCGCGTGCGCGCGGCCGTGCACCACGTCGAGCGCCAGGGCCTCGGCGCGGCCTGCGACGACGGCGCGCGGGCGTGCGCGCGCGAGCTCGTCTGCGAGGGCACGTGCCGCGCGGGCGACGCGGGGATCGCGTTCTGCGAGGGCGCGCCGAGCACCGCGCTCGAGCCGGCGGAGACGCGCACCGTCACCGTGGCGCTCGAGGCCGACGCCGCGAGGCTCACGGCGTCGTGCGCGCCGGAAGAGCTCGTCCGCGGCCGCCTCGCGCTCGCGCTCCCCGAGGGCGCGATGGACGTGTTGGTGGCGCCCGCGACCGACGAGCTCGGGCTCTTCGGCCTCGCCGCGCGGGCCGACTGCGCGGATCCCGCGAGCGAGCTCGCGTGCGCGCCGCTCCGGGACACCCTCGAGCTCCTGGACGTCGGCGCGCGCGCGGTCACGGTGCTCGTGGCGCTCCCACACGGTCATGAAGCAACGCAAGTGAGCTTGTCGCTCGCGACGCGCCCCGTGCTCGACGCGGGCGCGCCCTGCGATCCCGGCGGGCGCGCGGATCGCTGCCGCGCCGCCGCGTGCGACGCGATCACGCGGAGGTGCCCGTGAGGCACGCGCTCGCGGCCGCGATCCTCCTGCTCGGCGTCGCGCTCGCGCCGCCCGCGCGCGCGCAGGACGAGGGCCCGGTCGAGGTCGCCGCCGCGCGCGACGCCTTCCGCGCGGGCCTCGCGCACGCGCAGGCCGGGCGCTGGCCCGAGGCGCGCGAGGCCTTCGAGCGGAGCCATCGGCTCGCGCCGCGCGCGATCACGCTCCTGAACCTCGCGGGCGCGCAGGCGCAGACCGGCGCGCTCGTCCTCGCGGCCGAGACCTACCGGCGGTTCCTGCGCGACGGGGGCCCCACCGCCGAGCGGCACCGGCGCGCCGCCGAGGCCGCGCTCGGGGCGCTCGACGCGCGGATCCCGACCGTGCGCTTCGCGGTCGAGGGGCTCCGGGACGGCGACGTCGTGCTCCTCGACGGGGCGCCCATCGCGAGCGCGATCCTCGAGGGGCCGGCGCGGCTCGATCCGGGCGACCACGTGCTCGAGGTCCGGCGCGCCGGGGAGCTCGTCGGGCGGCGCGAGCTCGCGCTCGACGAGGGCGCAGAGACTCGAGTCGACTTGCACCTCGCGGAGCCCGCGAGGGCCGCTCCGGAGGCCGCGCTCGTCCCCGATCCCGTCCCGGTGCCGGCTCCCGGCGGGCCCGCGCTGCACGAGGAGCCGCTGTTCTGGATCGTCCTCGTCGGCGCGCTCGTGCTCGGCGGCGTGGGGGTGGGCCTCGGGATCCACCTCTCGCTGGGCCCGATCTCCTCGAGCGCGCCCGGAGAGAGGACACCCCTGTGAGGCGCGCCGCGCTCGCCCTGTGCGCGCTCCTCGCGGGCTGCCGCCCGCAGGCGACCGAGCTCGTGCTGGTGGTCGACGAGGCGGTGCCGCCGGACGAGGAGCTCTCGCACCTCGACGTGGTGGTGTGGAGCGACCGCGCGCCGATCGTGGAGCGCCGCGTCCCGATCGCGGAGCTGCCGCACGTGCAGGTGCTCGTGCCCTCGGTCGGCGACACGGGCGAGGTCTCGGTCGCGATCGCGGGCTGGTCCGAGTCGTTCCTGAGCTACGGCCCGGTGCGGCACGCGCGCACGCGGTTCGATCCCGGGCACGCGCGCCTCTTGCACCTCACGCTCCTGCGGTGCTCGGGCCTCTGCGCGATCGACGAGGCGTGCACCGAGCGCGGCTGCGCGCCGATCGACGTCGCGCCCGAGGCGCTGCCCCTCTACGAGTCGGTGCCGAGCGAGCCGTCGGTCCCCCTGGGCTGCGAGGTCGTCGGCGGCCCCACCGACGCGTGCGACGGGCTCGACGACGACTGC
>JAYRVK010000253.1:0-1747 GCA_041918555.1 Sandaracinaceae bacterium | reverse complement strand
TGGCGGACAGCGTGAGGGCGGCGGCGATGCGGGTGAGCGTTCGCACGAGCTTCTGGGGGTAGGGAGGGAGGGACGCGCGACACGGAGTCAAGCCACGTGCCAGGAGCGCGTCCACGTCATTGGCCGAAGAACGCTAGCCGATCAAGGCCACTGCCCGGGCCGGCGTCAGGAATCTTACGCAACCGGGCTTTCGCCGAGTCGGTTCGCGAGGGCCCCGACGCCGCCGATCTCGACCTCCACGAGCTGGCCCGCGCCCAGCGGAGCGACGCCCTCGGGCGTGCCCGTGAGGATCAGATCTCCTGGCTCCAGGGTCATGACGCCGCTGATGAACGCGATCAGCTCGGGGATGCCGAAGATCATCGCATCGCTGCGGCCGTGCTGACGGACCTCGCCGTCGACGCGAGTGGTCAGCTCGATGGAGTCGAACGGGGGCACGTCGGTCTCGATCCACGGGCCGACCGGGCAGAACCCGTCGAACCCCTTGGCCCGCGTGAACTGCACGTCGGCCCGCTGGAGGTCGCGCGCCGTGACGTCGTTCGCGCACGTGATGCCGAAGACGTGGTCGCGCGCGCGCGCCTCGGGGATGCGCCGGCCGCGTCGGCCGATCACCACCGCGATCTCGCCCTCGTAGTCGATCCGCGCGCTCTCGGCCGGCCACGCGATCTCCGCGCCATGCGCGAGGAGCGCGCTCGGCGGCTTCAGGAACAACAGCGGCACGGCGGGGACCTCGTTCCCGAGCTCGGCTGCGTGCGCGCGGTAGTTCCGGCCGACGCAAATGATCTTGCTCGGAGCTACCGGCACCCCGAGCGCATCCACCGCGATGCGGGCGCCCGTCTCGCGACCACCGAGCCACGGCGCGTCGTCGAGGAGGTGCGCTCCGTCGATCTCGAGCCGGGCCCAGCCGGCCTGGGTGCGCGCGATCCTCATGCCGGGGACGATAGCGCGCGGGCTCAGCGCTGCGCGATCAGGATGCGCGCGTCCTCGTCGAAGAGGATCGAGCCGCTCTCGCCGCCACAAGACCAGCACGTCGACCATTGGAGCTCGCGGCGCTGGCCCCGGTCACGCAGGATGGCGATCGGGGTCTCGGGCTCGGCGAAGACGAAGCTGGCCGCGTGGTGGAACGTCTCGTCGGGGCTCGGATAGAGGGCGACGAGCAAGCTCGCCGCGCCGCTCTCTCCGGCGACGATCCACACCTCCTCCCCGGTGGTCGGCGACCACACGAACGGACCCGGCGCAACCTCCCACGTCACGCTCTCGGCGGTCGCGCCGCCGCGCGCGAGCGCGCGGCCCGCGGCGGGCTCGCCGAACGGCACGAACTCGTCTGCGAACCGAGCCACCTCTGGGATCGTGGCCAGGATCCGGCGCCAGCGTTCGCCGTCGATCTCGAGGTCGCGGAACACGCGTCGCGCGCCGACGTCCGGGTAGGCGAGCGCGGGGGCCTCGCCCCCGCAGCAGCGCACCGCGAGCGCTCGGCCCTGGCCCGCGGGGTCTGTGGCGTGCCGCGCGCCGCATCGGTGCGCGGCATCGCTGTGGTCGGGGCGCCCTCCACGCGCCACCGCGGTGCGCTCGAACTGAGCGAGGTGTTCGCCGGCGTCGCTGGCAGTCCACTCGGGGGCGCGGACTCCGAGGTCGAGCACGTCGACGCTCGATGGGCACGCGAGCGGGTCCGCGACGCAGGCCGCGAGGTCGAAGGCCTCGCCCGTGGCGTAGGGATCGACGCCGTCGCCGCGACACGCGCGCTCCCACT
>JAYRVK010000252.1:0-2705 GCA_041918555.1 Sandaracinaceae bacterium | reverse complement strand
TGCCGCGCGCGCGCGCGCTCGACCGCCGCCTCGAGCGTGTCCTCGGTCAGCCCGTAGCGCGCGGGGTCGCGGCGCATCGCGTCCGGGAACCCCACGACCGTGTCGATCGCGATGAGCAGGCGCATGTCGCGCGAGGGCGTCGCGTACTCCTCCCACGCGCCCGCGGTCTGGAAGATCGCGCCGCCCTCGGGCATCTCCATCGTCCGGCCGGGCTGGCGGTTCATCCACTCCTCGCCGTTGTCCACGCTCACGACGCGCCGCGCGATCGACTCCTCCAGCGCATCGATCAACGAAAGTTGCATGGCGATCGGCTCGAGCGCGCGCGGGTTGATGATCTCCTCCATGCGGTCGTAGAAGTCGTCGGTCGTCCCCGCGTACTGCTCCATCGAGAACGGCACGTAGCCCGCGCGCGCGGTGATCTCCGAGTTCTCGAGCGCCCGGTACGTCCGCTCCCGGCGCTCGTAGATCACCGGCCGCCACGCCTTGAAGCCCGCGCCGACGCTCGTCGTGTCGGGGTGGAAGAGGAACGAGCCGCGCCAGAAGCGGCGCCGGCCGACGGTTCCGTCGGGCTGCGCGTCGGCGCCGATCAGGATCCCGTAGTCGTCGAGGCCCTGCGGGACCCAGCGCGCGATGAGCAGGAGGTGCCCGTACGGATCGGCGTAGACGGTGCCGGGCCGCAGCGCCTCGCGCGTGAGGGGGATCGGGTAGAGCGCGGTGTTCGAGTCCTCCGGGTGCGTGCGGCCGCTCGCCGAGTGCACGCCGTGCTTGACCTGCGTGAGGATGAACTCGCGGAACGCGTCGACGGGGTGCGCGCGCCCGTGCGCCCAGTTCGGGGTCTGGAGCTCCTCGCACACCGGCAGGTTGCCGCCGCGGCCGCGCGTGCAGACCCGGTAGCCGAACGGCAAGCGCATCTTCCACGCGAAGTAGGTGCGCAGGAAGTACGGGAGGTCCGCGCAGTCGGGGCGGAGCGGGATGCGGCCCTCGTCGTCCTCGCCCTGCCCGAAGTGATTGAACAAGATGTTCTGACGCGGATCGTTGAGGAGCACGCTGAGGCCGGACCACGTCAGCTCCTCCTCGACGGGGAAGTCGAAGAGCGCCTCGACGAACGCGCTGTAGAGGCCCTCGGTGTCGGCCTCCCACCGGAAGCGCGGCTCCCACACCTGATCGGGGCTCACGCGGTCGGGCTGCCCCGGGTAGCGCGACACGAGGATCTGCTCGCAGGCTGCGACGTTCGAGCCGTCGCCGAGCGCCACCGTCCAGCGTCCGTCGCGCGGGCGCGGGAGCTCGACCATGAACGTGAAGGGCGGCCCGCCGAGGCGCCGGATGGCGGGGGTGTGGCGCTGCCCGTCGGGATCGATCAGCGCGAGCTCGACGGGCCCGAGCTCGCGGGTCGAGGTGATGAACACGCGGAGGGGCTGCGTCGGGTTCGGGCGCTCCGGCGAGTGGAACACGCGCACGTCGAGGGAGTCCTCGCAGCGGCTCGGCGCGGGCACCTCCACGGGCGTCGCGGCGCGCGCCGTCGCGGCGCCGAGGAGCCCCGGGCCCACGCGCTGCGCGAGGATGACGATGCGGTCGAGCCGCTCCACGAACGAGCGCCGGCTCGTCCCGCGC
Source organism: Sandaracinaceae bacterium (assembly GCA_041918555.1). Taxonomy (GTDB): domain Bacteria; phylum Myxococcota_A; class Polyangia; order Polyangiales; family Sandaracinaceae; genus JACKEC01. Next base: position 1,094 of record JAYRVK010000252.1, on the reverse strand, counting down.
CCGAGCGAGAGATCGCTGACCGTGACGCGATCCACGCGCCGCAGCGTCTCGTCGTCCTCGCCCGCGCCCTCGGCGGCGCACGGCTCGAGGTACTCGCTGAACGAGTGGATCGCCATCGGCGTCCCCGCCGCGTCGCGCCCGAGGTAGAGCATGATGTGCCCCGGGAAGTGCAGCAGCACGATCCCGCGCGCGGCGGCCGCGTCGACGAGGCGCAGGCGCTCGTCGGGATCGACGACCTCGCTCACGTCGATCGAGTACGTCCCGCTCCCGGCCTGCCGCGCGGAGTGGCGGGGGAGCTCGAGCCCGAAGGTGCCGAGCACCTCCATGAGGAAGGCCGAGCAGTCGACGCCGCCCTCGTGCCCGCCCCAGCCGTAGGGCTCGCCGAGGCGCGCGAACGCCTCCGTGAGGAGCGCGCGTCGTGTGAGCGGGCGCGCGGTCGGATCGAAGCGCGCCGCGTCGGCGCGGTGGAGGCCCGCCGCGTCGGCGAACAGCGCGCGGCCGTTGGTCGGATCGGTCGGCAGCAGCGCCTCGTCCGCGAGCTCGAGCCGCGCGCCGTCCTCGCCCGCGAGCTGCGCCCCGGCGCGCGCGCGCACCGCGGGGCCGGAGGTCAGCGCGGCGAGCTCCGGCTCCGCGACCGCGGGCGAGAGCGACGCGTCGTTCGGCAGCCACCCGAGCGCGTAGCGCGTGCGCGCGAGCCACATCCCGTTCGGCCAGCGCTGGAGGAGCTGCACCGGCTCCTGCGGTCGGATCGTGGAGCACGCGTTGCGATCGAACGCGGGATCGATGGGCGTCTTGAAGAGCCCCTCGGGCCGCGGCCCGCAGCGCAGCGGGATCGGCGCGAGGGCGACGCGCAGCTCGGCGCGCGGCGCGACCTCGACGCCATCGCCGAAGGCCTGCGCGGCGCGCGCGTCGAGCCGGTTGCCGGCCGCGTCGACGTACTCCCCCGAGTCGATCTTCTCGCGCATGTAGCGCAAGCGGTTTTGCACCTCGCGGGCGAGCCGCGCGCGCTCCGGGGCCTGCGCGAGCGAGCCGCGATCGGTGGGGAGCCCGTTCTCGGGATCCGAGGTGATCGCGCGGTTGTGCGCGGCGATCTC
>JAYRVK010000251.1:0-3138 GCA_041918555.1 Sandaracinaceae bacterium | reverse complement strand
CGCGGCCTCGGCGGCCCTCGCGGCCTCGGCGGCCCTCGCGGCCTCGGCGGCCCTCGCGGCCTCGGCGGCCCTCGCGGCCTCGGCGGCCCTCGCGGCCTCGGCGGCCCTCGCGGCCTCGGCGGCCTTCGCGGCCTCGGCGGCCTTCGCTTCCTCGGCGGCCTTCGCGGCCTCGGCGGCCTTCGCCGCCTCGGCGGCCTTCGCCGCCTCGGCCTTCGCGTCCTCGGCCTTCGCGCCGGGCTTGGCCACCATCTGGAGCGTCTCGCTCCCCTGGCGCTTCTTGCGGGGCGGCAGCTGCTTCTTGGGGGGGGGCTCGGAGCGCTTGGCCTCGGGCTTCGCGTCCGTCTTCGCGGCGGGCTCGGCCGGCGCCGGATCGGCGGACCAGCCGCCGTCGCCCTCGCCGTCGGCCGGCTGGTCGCCGGTCGCCGGCGCGATGCTCTTCTGGAAGTCCTCGCCCAGCTCCCAGAGCGCGAAGATCTTCGACGCGCTCTCCTCGGCGGCCGAGTCGTCGAAGTCGCCTCCGGCGGCGCCCCAGAAGCCCTTCTCGTCGTCCCCGGACCCGCCTGCCACTTTTTCGCTGCTCACGGCCCGCCCAGGGTATCAAAGCCCGGGCGCCGCTTCACGCCCCGCGTGGCGATCACTCGTCGGGGAAGAGCTCGGCGAGCCGGTCGTCCCACTCGTCGGCCACGGTCGCCATGGTGTGGAGCAGGTCTTCGAACTCCTCGTAGTCGAGCCCGCTGAGCCGGCGCAGCGCGCGCAGGTACGCCGCGTCCTTGTCCTTGTCGATCGCGAACGCCGCGTCGCTCGTGACCAGGAAGTTCAGCTCGAGCAGGCGCCGGTAGAACGCCTCGCGGCCCTCCTTGGGCACCTCCATGATCCGCGACAGGAACAGCAGGATCCCGTGCTCCTCGAGCACGTTGATCCCCACCGTCGCCGAGCCGCGGCGCACGTCCGTGTAGCCGTCCTCGTCGAGCGGATCGAGCTCGACGCCCACCGAGGCGCCGAAGCGCTTGAGGTAGTCGTTCACCATCTCCACCGCGTCGCGGTAGATCCGCTCGGTGCCTCGGTCCTGGTAGATCGGATCGCGCTCGCTCATGGTGGTCCCTCGCCGCGAGGTTCGTGGTACTCGACGCGGGTGCCATCGTATCGCACGAGGCCGCGCCGGAGAATCCACGTCCTCGGCGTCCTGCTCGTCGCGTGCGGGACCCCCGAGCCGGCGCCCGCGCCGGCGCCCGCGCCCGAGCCGCCGTTCGCGCCGCCCGAGCTCGCCGACGCGTGGGCGATGCCGGTCGCCGCGCTCGCCGACGCGACGGAGCGGACCGCGGCGATCGAGCCGCTCCACGCCGCCGAGCTCGCGCGCGTCCTCTCGATCCGCGACCCCGAGCGCGAGTGGACGGAGCGCGCGCGCGAGTGGCTGACCGCCGCGAGCCGACGGGGGGAGGGCGCGTGCGCGGCGGCCCTCGCCCTCGCGCGGCTCGAGGCGCGCGACGCGTCGAGCCCGCGCGACGCGTACCTCGTCGCGTTCCGGACCTCGCTCCGCTTCGCGGCGACCGACGCGGAGTGCGCCGACGCCGCGCGCGCGATGCTCCCGACCCTCGAGCCGTGGCGCCCGAGCACGGCCGAGCTCGCCGCGATCCGCGCCGATCCCGAGGCCGAGGTCGACCCCGCCGCGCTCGCCGATCCGATCGCGCGCTGGGCCGCGGAGCACTCCGACGACGCGGCCGCGACGCTCACCTCCCTCGTGGTCTACGGCCACGGCGACGGCGCGGGCGAGTCGGTCCGCGTGGTGCTCGGCCTCGACCGCGTGGTCGGCTTCGAGCACGGCGAGGCGGCCGCGACCGACGCCGCGCCGCGCCGCACCTGGCTCCAGCTCGCGTCGGTCACCCCGGGCGCGGACGTCGCGCGCGCGCTCCCGATCGGCAGCGCCGGCCTCGTGCGGCTCGCGGTGAGCGAGGAGGGGGGGGGCACCCGCGTCGCGTTCGAGCTCGAGGAGGCGGCGCGCTTCGACACGTTCGTGCTGCCCGATCCGTTCCGGATCGTCCTCGACTTCGAGATCGGCGGCGCGCGGGCCCGCGGCCCGGTGCGGCGCATCGTGATCGATCCCGGCCACGGCGGCGACGACTTCGGCGCGCGCGCCTTCGGGCTGCGCGAGTCCGACCTCACCCTGGACCTCGCGCGGCGCGTGCGCGCGCTCGTCCTCGCGCGCCTGCCCGACGTCGCGGTGATCACCACCCGCGAGGAGGACGTGATGGTCTCGCTCGAGGCGCGCGCCGCGCTCGCGAACGCGCTCGGCGCGGACCTCTTCCTCTCGATCCACCTGAACGCCGCGGACGAGCCGGTCGAGCACGGCGGGGTGACCACCTTCGTGCTCGACACGACGGACGACCTCCAGGCGATCCGCCTCGCCGCGCGCGAGAACCGCACCTCGCTCGCGGAGGTCTCGAGCCTCGCGCGCCTGCTCGCGTCGCTGCACCGCGAGGATCAGGTCGCCGAGTCGCGCGCGTTCGCCGATCAGGTCCACCGCGCGACCCTCGCCGCCGGCCGTGAGCACCTCCCGGGCCTGCACGATCGCGGCGTGCGCTCCGCGCTCTTCTACGTCCTCGTCGGCGCGCGGATGCCCGCGGTGTTGCTCGAGGCCTCGTTCCTCAGCCGCGAGGAGGAGGCGAACGCGCTGCGCACGGCGGAGTACCGGCAGGCGCTCGCGGAGGGCATCGCGGACGGCATCGCGCGCTGGGCGGGGCGGTGATCGCGGACGTGTCTCCCGCAAGAGTGATTGCGGGGCTCAGCGCGGGAGGAACAGGCGGTCGATCTCGAGCTCGACCTCCTCGAAGGGCGGGACGCGCGCGATCGAGCGCTCGTCGTAGTTGCCCGCCAGCACCCACCTCCCGTCCACGAGCGCGAAGGCCTCGAGGGTGCGGGCATCGGCGTCGACGATCCAGTAGTGGCCGACGCCATGGGTGGCGTAGAGGTCGCGCTTGGTCACGCGGTCTCGCGCCGAGGTCGAGGGCGAGAGGATCTCGCACACCCAGTCGGGCGCGACGAGGATCGGGCGCACGTCGCCGGGGCTCGGCAGGCGCTCGCGCCGCCACCCCGCGAGGTCGGGGCGGACCACGTCGTGAGGCGAGAGCGCGACGTCGACCT
>JAYRVK010000250.1:0-1687 GCA_041918555.1 Sandaracinaceae bacterium | reverse complement strand
GGGACGCCGGGAGCGGGGCCGCTCGGGGCGCCGCGGTCAACGCTCGCCACGCGCGCCGCGCTCGACTAGCCTGTCGGCATGGCGTCCAAACCCGAAGTCTGGCTGCGCGGCCCGGTGCCGGAGATCGCGCCGGCGCTGCAGCCCGTCGCGCACTCGCTCCTCCAGGTGCGCGAGGACCTGCCGCCGTTCCTCGAAGCGCTGAGTCCCGAGCAGCTCTGGGCGCGCCCGGGCGGCTCGGCGTCCATCGGCTTTCACGCCTTCCACCTGGCGGGCAGCCTCGACCGGCTCGCGACCTACGCGCGCGGCGAGGCGCTGTCGGAAGTCCAGCTCGCGGACCTCAAGGCCGAGCGTTCGATCGACGCCTCGCGACCGCCGGTCGCCGAGCTGGTGCGCCTCGTGACGGGCGCGATCGACGCGGCGCTCCGCGACCTCGCGACCTACTTCGAGGACGACCTCTACTCGTTCCGCGAGGTCGGCCGCGCGAAACTGCCCTCGACCGTCCTCGGCCTGCTCGCGCACGCCGCCGAGCACACGGCGCGGCACGCGGGCCAGATCCGGACGCTCGCGCGGGTCACGGGCGGCTGAGTCGCCCATGGCAGGCTTCCGCCGAGGTCGGTACGGTGCTCACGCCTCGCTGGCTCCGTAACATGACGCGGTTCTGGAGCGTCCTGGCGCTCCTCGCCCTGGCGCTGGCGGCGAGCGACGTGTTCGCGGCCGCCTGGCTCGAGCTCGACCGGCTGCGCCCGCACCTGCCGCGCGCCGCGGACGGCTCGATCCCCGACGTCGCGAGGATGCGCGCCTCGTACTACGCGCTGACGTGGCTCCTCACGACCCCCGTCGCCGCCCTGGGGTCTGCGCTCGCCGCGCTCTTCGCGCCCCCCGGCCGGTCCCGCCGCGGACTCGTCACGGCAGCGCTGGTCGCGTTCGCCGTGCTCGCGTTCTCGCTCGTGCGGACCTCCACCCGGCCCTCGGACTGACCGCGGCCGGCGCGCTTCGCCGCCGTCACCCGCGCCGCCGTGGCGGCGGGCACACTGCCCGCCCGGGCGTCGGGCTGGCGCTCCGGTGCGGGTCCACGCTAGCGTGCGGACCGTGCACCGCAGCCAGACGTACACGCTCGCCTTCGCGCTCGCCGCGGCGCTGGTCACGGCGCTCGCGGCGATACTCGCCTACCGGGGCCTGAACGCGGCGTTCGAGAGCGAGTTCCGCGCGCGCGTCGCCCGCGTCGCGAACATCGCCGCGACCCAGGTCGCGCCGTCCGCGATCTCCGAGCTGAGGCAGTTCGGTTCCGAGACGGGCGGCTTCCTCGAGGTGCAGGCCCAGCTCGACATGCTGTGCGCCGTGACCGGCTTCGAGGATTTCCAGCTGGTCGACACGACGCGCGCGGTGCTCTACGACGTGCGCCGCGCCGAGGAGGGGATCGGCGCGCAGAGCCCGTGGGACTCGCTGGCGTCCGCCGCGCTGGCGCGCGCGTTCGCGGGCCGGCCGGCGAGCGCGCCGCCGCTCTCGCGCGACGGCCTCGAGGTCCGCGCGGCGTTCCACCCGGTCGTCGAGGACGGCCGGGTCGTCGCGGTGCTCGTGGCCGAAGCGCGCCCGGAGTGGACGCCCGACCTGCGGCGGCTGGGGCGCCAGCTCACGCTCGTGGCGGTCGTGAGCGTGCTCGCGATCGCGATCCTCGCCGGCATCCTCG
>JAYRVK010000249.1:0-4215 GCA_041918555.1 Sandaracinaceae bacterium | reverse complement strand
TGACGCTGCCGGGCGGGACGCTCGACGGCATCTGCGTGCCCGACAACGCGCCTTGAGGATCTCCACGCGGGCTCCCCGGCTCCGGCCGGGGGGCCCGCGGCGTTCCGTCGGTGCGGCGCTACGCGTTCGCGCTCGCGAGCACGCCGACCGCCCAGCGCAGGAAGTCCGCCTCGGTGACGATCCCGACGAGGGCTCCGTCGTCGACCACCGGCAGGCACCCGAACTTCGCGTCGACGAGGATCATCGCGGCCTCGTCGGCGGGCATCGTCGAGGCCACGGTCGTGACCTCGGTGGTCATCACGTCGCGGGCGAGGACCGAGGCGATGGTCGTCGAAGCGTCCCTCGGGGTCGCCATGAAGTGCGCCTGCGCGCGGAGGAGATCGCGATGGGAGACGAGCCCGACGAGCTGCTCTCCGCGGACCACCGGGAGGTGCCGGATCCGCCGCAGGCTCATCGCCGAGGTCGCGAAGAGCACGTCCTGCTCCTCGGCGAGGGTCACGACGTCGGTCGTCATCAGGTCGGCCACGGTGGTCTTGATCGGCATGGGCCGAAAGTATGCACCGGTGTGTCCCGCGCGCGCCCGATCGTGGTCGGGGGGACACTCTGCGGCCGAGCCTGGCGAATGTTCCATGCGCTCTTCGGCTGGATCGTGCGCTGCATCGACCGGGGGCATGCCGTTGGTTCCCCTGCTCGTGGCGCTCCTCACCGTCGGGATCTTCGTCGCGACCCTCCGCCTCGGCCGCGAGGCTCGTCCTGGGACGTCCCGCGCCTAGCAGCCGCGCTCGTCGCACTCGACCCAGTCGCCGGTCGTTCCGTCGCACCGGCAGTTCCGGAGACCGAGCGAGCCCGAGCAGCCGATCCATGCACGGTCGCCGGGGCAGATCTCGCCGAGGAGGGTGCGGCACGTCCGGTGGCTGCACGCGCCCGCGCTTCCGGCCGACCACTCGCAGCTCCCGTTGCACGTGTCCGTGACGGGCGCGGTGCCCGCCCCGCACGCGCACGGCTCGGTGCGCGTGCGCGTCGTCCCGATCGCGCACGCGCCCTCGCCGCCGCACGCGCCGAAGTCGGACCACCCGCCCCAGCCCGCGCACCCGAGGCACGTCCGCGTCCGCGCGTGCTGTCCGCACATCCCGCACGCCTCCATCGAGGTCTCGATCGCCCCGGGCTCGCAGGGCGGCACCTCGGTGCACGCGCCGGCGGGCACCCACACGCCGCCCGCGCACGTCTCGGCCTGGGTGCCGCATCCGCCGCAGGGGACCGAGCGGCCGTCGCCCGGGCTGCACGCGCTCGGAGGGCCCGCGTCGAGACCGGGCGCGGCCCCGTCGGCGCGAGCCGCGTCGAGCGCGGCGTCGAGGCCCGAGCGATCGGGGGAGGTGCCGCTCCGATCGAGGATGCAGCCGGTCAGGCCGAGGGCCGAGGCCAAGAGGAGCGCCGCGCGCACGCCCCAGAGCCTACGAGATCTCGGGCCTCAGGGCCGCCCTCCCGCGTCGATGGCGTTCCGGGTGGGCGTCCCGCGGTAGCAGCCGAGGAAGTAGGGGAACGCGTCGGTCGCGAAGTAGGCGTAGTCGTAGGGCGACGCCGGGTCGTCGATCGCGAGGCCGTTGCACTCGTCGAGGTCGCCGAGGCCGTCGACGTGCTCGTGGATGTCCCACGCGGGGCCGCGCGTCGCCGTCGTGTACTCGGTGAGGGTGGAGCGCCAGGAGCTGGTCAGCCGACGTGTCGATGTGCAATCTTCGTTGTCGCACGCGAGCGGCGCGAGGATCGGGTATCCGTCGAAGGCCCAGCCGATCACGAGCCCCGCGCGCTCGCCGCCGAGGCTCACCACCTCGCAGTCCGGGCGCGCGTGGAAGTGGTAGGTGCCGCCCGGCGCAGTGTGGCCGTTGCACTCGTCGAGCAGGTTGCGCAGCTGGTCGTCCAGGTAGGGATCGCGGTAGCCGTCCATCGGGTTCTCGGTGGGGCCGAAGATCGGGATGCCGGTCACCGTGACGGCGGCGGCGCCGTGGAGCGGGACCTCCGTCGTGCTCGCGGCTCGCGCGGGCGTGCGAGGGAAGCGGAACGCGTAGTCGTGGGCGGCGAGCCCGTTCGGCGTGATCGCGACGTACTCGAAGGTGGGGATGCCGTTGCTGTGGATCACGACCTCGCCGCCCTCGCAGCTCGCTGACACCGCGGGGCGCGGGTACGCGGCGCCCGCGGTGCCCCAGCTCGAGAGGTCGGGGATCGAGGCGGCCTGCCAGCACCCGCTCGGCGCGCCTCCGTCCGCGCCGACGGCCGCATCGCGCGCCCCGGCGCCCGCGTCCACGACCGTCCCCGCGTCGAGCTCCGGTCTGGGCGCTCCGTCGCACGCCGAGACCGCGACCGACAGCACCATCCACCATCCACCATGCCTCATCGCCAAGCTCCTCCATCGACCGACACCCGGACGGGCGCGTCGATCACCAGGTTCCGCAGGACCGCCCGCTCGGGCTCGGCGTCGAAGTCGACGCCGTCGAAGGTGCGCGCGAGGTCGCGCTCGACGCGCACGATCGCGTGCGAGCCGTCGAGACCGCCGACGAGCACGTCCGGGAGATCGTGGAGCGCTCCGCTCGCGAGGGTGCTCGACACCGCGAACGGGGCCCACGCCGTGTCGTCGGTCCGGTGCTCTCCTTCGAGCACGAGCGTCGTGAGGATCGGGTCGACGCCCTCGGGCACGCCGCCCTCGATCCCCGAGGCGTCGTAGGAGCCCGTGACGAGCTGGTGGACGCGGCAGTACCGCGTTTCGGGCATCGCGGCGCGGCCGAACACGAGGTCGCCGTCGAGCGTCGCGAGGTCGAGGAAGCGTGGCGCCACGACCTCCGACGGATCGCTCGCGTCGGCGTGCCCCGCGCGCGCCACGGTGGGCGCGAAGAGCGCCGCGGCCAGCTCGTCCCACGCGTCGCCGCCCACGCCGAGGCAGTCCACGAGCGTCAAGCTCGATTGCACGAGATATCCGCGCCGCAGCCGCACCGTCCGGCCCTCCGGGGTGGTGGTCTCGAAGCCGCCCTCGGCCAGCTCGGTCACCCCGGCGCGATCGAACGCGAGGACGTACTCGACGGTCGACGCCCAGAGCCCCGGCGCTCGGCCGGCCATGCAGGCGCCGAGCGCGCTCACGAGAGAGGCGACGAGGAGCGCGCCGCGGATCCACCGGTCTCGCACGCGGGCCAGCATCGCACGGCGCGCGCCACGCCGCGGTCGGGGTCCTTCAGGCTCGGCGTGCTGCGGGCTCCGCAGCGCGCTGCGCGAACCGCAGTCAGTGCGGCAGGGTGTCGTCGAGCGAGTCCGGGTCGTCCATGATCGGCGGCATGTCGCGCTCGGCCGTCGTGAGCTCGGGCTCGTCGACGGGACGCCACGTGTCCGCCACCGCGGACTCACGGAGCGCCTCGATCATCGCGAGCGCGGTGGGCCAGCGCTCGAGGCGGCCCTTGGCCAGCGCGCGCGCGACGACCAGATCGAGCGCGGGGTGGATCTCGGGCCGGACCTTCGACGGCGGCGCGGGCTCGCGGTGGAGGATCGCGGTCACCGTGTCGATGAGGTTGTCCTCGAGGAACGGCGGGCCGCCGACGAGCATCTCGTAGAGCACGATCCCGACGGCCCAGATGTCGACGCGGTGGTCGAGGTTGCGCTGGCCCATCGCCTGCTCCGGCGCGAGGTACGCGGCGGTGCCGAGGACCTCGCCATCGACGGACACGCGCGTGGCCTCCTCGACGAACTTCGAGACGCTGAAGTCGATCAGCTTCACCGAGTCGATCCCCGCGAGCTCGTCGCGCAGGAAGACGTTGTCGGGCTTCACGTCGCGATGGACGATCGCCTGATCGTGGGTCGCGGCGAGGCCGCGCAGGACGTGCTCGGCGACGAACACCGCGTCGGCGACGGAGAGCTGCTTCTCGCGCGCGAGCCGCTTCGTGAGCGACTCGCCCTTGAGCAGCTCCATCACGAGGAAGGGGCGCCCGTCCGGGAGGAGCCCGCCGTCGTAGGTGCGGACGAGGTTCGGGTGGCTGAGCGCGCCGCCGACGAAGCCCTCGCGCTCGAAGCGGCGCCGCGCCGCGGAGTCCTCCTGCAGCGAGTCGTGCAGGACCTTGATCGCGACCTCGTTCTCGAGGAGCTCGTTCACGGCGCGGTAGACGAGGCCCATCCCGCCCTCGCCGATGAGCTCGTGGATGCGGTACTTGCCCTCGACGAGCTTACCCTCGAGCTGCCCGA
>JAYRVK010000248.1:0-5438 GCA_041918555.1 Sandaracinaceae bacterium | reverse complement strand
GACCGACGCGTTCGCGCTGCCCGACGACGTCGACGCGGACGACGTGAAGGCCGAGCTCGAGGCCGCTGAGAAGCGCCTCCACGAGCTCGAGACCGCGCACACCGGCACCGCCTACGAAGAGATCATGCGCGACATCCAGTGGGCCGAGGCCCGCCTTTCGCTCCTCGCACGCGAGTAGCGCGAGGTGCATGCTCCGTCGATGAGCCGCCACGCTCTGGTCCTCGCGGCGATGCTCGGCGCGGCCTCGCTCCCCGGCGCCGCCGCGGCGCAGGGCGCGGGCTCCGACGAGGAGGCGCGCGCACTCTTCGACGCCGCGACCGTCGCGTTCGACGAGGGCCGCTACGAGAGCGCGCTCGAGTACTTCCAGCGCGCCTACGAGCTCAGCCACCGCGCGGAGCTGCTCCACAACATCGGCGTCGCCGCCGAGCGCTTGCGCCGCGACGCCGTGGCGCTCGACGCGTTCCGGCGGTTCCTCGCGGCGGTGCCCGACTCGGAGCGCAGGGCCTCCGTCGAGGCGCGGATCGCGATCCTCGAGCGCGCCGTCGAGGGCGGTGGGGGTGGAGCCGAGGGCTCCTCGGAGGGCGCCTCCGCGGGCTCCGTCGAGCCCCACCCGTCGGGCGGTCCCGACGTGACCGGCCCGGTCGTGCTGATGATCGCGGGCGGGCTCGTGGCCGCGGGGGGCGCCGTGATGGTGGGGATCGCCGCCGCGGATGTGGCGAGCGTCGAGAACGCGGCGCGCGGCACGGAGTGGGCGAGCGTTGCCGAGGCCTACGATCGCTCGGAGCCGCTCTCGATCGCGGGCTTCGTCGCGCTCGGCGCCGGGGTGGCCCTCGCGGCCTCTGGGGCGATCTGGCTCGCGGTCACGCCCGGTTCGAGCAGCGAGCAAGCTACGTTGCGGGTCGTGCCCGCGCTCGGGCCGACGTTCGTCGGGGTCGAGGCGGGAGGTGCGTTCTGATGCGCGTCGCGCTCCTGCTCCTCGCCGTCGCCCTCGCGGGCTGCCGCGCGGCGATCCCCGACGGGATCTTCGCCTGCACCGGCGATGGAGACTGCCCGCCGGGCCAGACGTGCCAGGGCGGCTTTTGCTCCGCGGGCGGCGCGGGGCTCGACGCGAGCCGGCCCGACGCGGCCGGCGTGGACGCCGCGGGCGTGGACGCCGCCGGCACCGACGGGGGCGGCGTCGACGCCGCCCTCCCCGACGCGGGCCCGACCGACGGCTGCATCCCGCGGGCGTGCGCCGCGCTCGAGTGTGGGCCGGGCATCGCCAACGGCTGCGGGGGCCTGCTCGACTGCGGGGCGTGCACGGACGCAGCGCACACCTGCGGAGGCGGGGGTCCGAGCCTCTGCGGCGAGGGCCCGTGCGACCCGCTCGAGTGCGCGGACCTCGGCGCGAGCTGCGGCAGCCCCGCCGACGGATGCGGCGCGATGCTCGACTGCGGTACCTGCCCGGCAGACCAGGCCTGCCGCGGCGGCGCGTGCGTGCCCTGCCCCGCTCCGATCCCGGTGCGCACGTGCACACTCGACGCGGACTGCCTCGCCGGGTCGCTGTGCCGCGGCGGCTACTGCCTCGGCGTCTGCGGCCACGAGGCCAGCCTCGCCACCTCGCTCGCGAACGTGCGCGGCGGCGCGACCATCGTCGGCGCGACCTGCCTGAACAACTTCGCGCTCACCACGCGCAGCGTGACGATCGACGGGTGCCCGGCGTACGAGCTCGTGCAGGTGATCCCCACCTCACCCGCACCGGGCGAGTCGCGCTTCTACGTCAACACCATCCCGCTCGACGGCGCGCTGCCGCCGTCGCCGACCACCGTCGCGATGGTCGACGTCACGGTGAGCTCGGCGGTCGACCTCTATCTCGGCGCCTACGTGGCCGTGAGCCCGGCGGGCACGCAGGCGGTGTTCGGCTGGACGACGAGCGAGCCGGGCTACCCGGGCGAGATCGCGCGCGTCCGCTTCTCCGACGGCGCGGTGCACCGGACGACGGCGAACGGCAACTACGACGCGGTCTGGCTCGACGAGACGCGCCTCTTGGTCGTGGCGCAGTACTGGTTCGGCCACACCACGCCCGCGGTGTACTGGCTCCGATCCGGCATGACGGGCTTCGTGGACGAGGACGATCTGGTCACCGACATCGGGTCGTTCAACGGATCGCTCGCGCTGCTGTCCGCGCGCTCGACGATCCTCGTCGGCGGCGTGCCCGCGAGCACGTGGCCGGACGGCATGACGGGGCACCGCATCTTCGCCGTGCCGACCGAGTCGATCCTCGCGAGCGACGGGACGCCCTCGCGGCCGTCCCCGCTCCCCGCCTACGGGACCGGCACCGTCCGCCGCTTCGCCGCCGAGAGCACGTTCCGCGCGGTCGGCGATCGGCTGATCGGGCCCAACGACACGTTCAGCGCGATCCAGATGCGCACCGTGACCGGGGCCGATCCGGGCTCGCTCGCGGTCGGGCCCGCGAGCACGCTGTTCCTCCAGGGCGGCGTCAACGTCGCGGCGCTCGACGATCGGCACGCGCTGATCACGGACGGCTACCGCGCGCTGACGGTCCGTCTGCCCTGATCACTCGGTCTCGTTCACGATGTGCACGGGCGCGCGCGCGAGCGTCCCGTCGGCGCCCGCGCTCGCGCTGATCTCGAAGAGCGAGGTGACGCCGTCCCCGTCGAGATCGCCGTAGGCGCGGAAGGAGTAGAGCGCCTCGCCCGCGGTGTGTCCGCAGCCGCCGGCGCCGACGATCTCGTAGCGGTAGTACACGGGGTCGTAGAGGCCGAAGCCGATCGCGTCGAACGGCTCGCCGAGCGGCTCGAGCATCGTCTTGTGCGGGCCGATCTCGTTCCCAGTGGTCCCAGAGCCGACCGTGCAGCTCGTGAGCGGCGCACCGCCGAAGCCGCCCGCGAGCTGCTCCGACTCGTAGTAGCCCGCGGCGGCGCGGGCCATCGAGGAGAGGTTCGCGGTCGCCTCCGCGGTCTTCGCCCGCGCGAGGTACCCGACGAACGCGGGGATCGCGACGGCCGCGAGCACGCCCACGCACGGCACGCTCAGCACGCAGAGCGCGATCACGACGATGAGGCCGACGTAGCCCCCCCCCTTCTTCTGCTCGGTCTTCGGCACGAGCTCACGATCGCTCATCGGTCCTCCAAAGCCTGACCGCCGCGAGCACGGCGAGGGCGACGAGCGGCCAGGCGCTCCCGCGGCCCACGGGCGACGTGGCGCAGAGGCCACCGTCCTCTTCGGCGTCTTCCTCGGGCGGCGTCGGCGGCGGCGACTCCTCGACGACGTCGGCGGGGGGCAAGTTCACTTGCTCTGGTGCAACCGCGGCGGGCTCGGCCGGCGCCTCCACCGACGCGCTCGGCGGCGGGGGCGGGGGCGGGGGCGGCGGCCAGCCGGGGGGCGCGACGGAGCCCGGCTCGATGCGGAGCGACTCGATCGGATCGAGGAACACCGCGCCCGGCCACACGTGCTCCTCGAGATCCCACATCGACTCGGCGACGGCCCACTGGCGCGCGTAGCGCTGCTGGACGCTGGAGTCGGGGCAGCTCGAGGGGTGGATCACCGCGAACTGCACGTGGAACGCGGACTGACCGGCGGGCCCGCGCACGCGCAGCTCGGGGTGCGGCCAGCGGCGCGTCATCCGGAGCGGCTCCGCGGCGGGGCGCAGCGTGAGGTCGTCGTCGAGCTGGATGCCATAGCGGTGGCGGATCCGCGTGAGCGTCCACGTCTGGCCGGCCACCCGCTCCGCGGCGATCCCGAGCTGCCGCACCTGCTGGCGGCCGACGCGGCTCCCGAGCGTGTGCGCGAACTCGGTGATCGCGGCGCCCGGGGTCTGGCGGAAGATCTCGTCGGTCAGCGACTTGTAGACCTCGGCCACGCCGCCGCGGACGTCGCTGCGCATGCGCAGATCCGTCGGCGCCGTCACGTTGGGCCGGTTCGCGACCTCGAAGCGCCCCTGATCCGAGAGCACATAGAGCAAGAGCTCTTGCTCCCCCGGCGAGTTCAGCGTCCCGAGGCGCACCGGCACGCGGAGCTCCTCGGAGTCGTACTCGAGCTGGATCGGCGAGAGCATCATCTTGTCCTCGAGCACCGTCGCGCGGCTCGGATCGACGCGCGCCAGGACGAAGCGGTGATCGGTCTCGATGTACGCGCGCAGCACCGGGATCGCGTTCTCCTTGAGGTCGAGGCCGCGCTGGCGCAGGAACGTGAGCAGGCCCGTCGACTCGTCGGCGCCGAGCAGCGTGATGTCGTACTCGTCGACCTCCCACTCGTCCTCGATGTCGACGCCGAGCTCCTCGATCCGCATCAGCGGCTCGGCCGACGTGCCGCCGCCGCCCATCCCATCGGCGGAGGCGGCCCTCGTGGGCATCGGGCGCCGCATCCGCCGGCACGCCGGCCACACGTGCCGCACGCGCGGCGAGGTGCGCCGATCGAGGTTGCGGAAGAGCGACCCCGTCACCGTGCGCACGTGGTCGCGCTCGATCGAGGTGGGCACGGGGATGAGCATCGAGAGCTCGACCGGCGGCCCGCTGTAGACGACCTCCATCGTCAGCACGGTGCGCGTGCCCTCGCGCGTGACGAAGAGCGCGGAGGCCGGGTTGTAGCTCGGGTCCGACGTCGTCGCGCTGTCCTGCGCGGTGGTCGGCGGCGGCCGCAGCCGGAAGAAGCACGAGCAGGTGGCCTGCGCGCTCGACGCGATCGAGGTGAGCGACAGGGCGAGGGCGAAGGCTTGGCTGAGGCGCGTCATCGTCGTGGGTCCCCCGCCCGCACTCTACTCCGTCACGGAGGCTCTCGGTCCGACGCCGTGCGCTCGGCCGACGGCGTCAGCACGCGGTCCGCACCACCCCGAGCGAACCGTCCACGGTGATCCGCTGCCCATCCACGATGCGGGCGGTCGCGTCGCCCGTTCCGACCACGGCCGGGATGCCGTGCTCGCGCGCCACGATGCTCGCGTGCGACGCGATGCTCCCGGTGTCGGTCACCACCGCCGCGGCCTTGGAGAACGCCAACGTCCAGGCGGGGGTCGTCACCGGAGCGACGAGCACCTCACCCGCCTGCAGACGGTCCAGCTCGTCGATGGAGCGGATCACGCGTGCGGTGCTCGTCACCCGGCCGGGGCTACCCGGGAGGCCCCCGATCGCGTCCTCGGCGCGGTGCTCCTCGTGGCTCGTGAAGCGCGAGAGCTCCTCGGCGACCTTCGCGTAGATCCCGGTGGGCTTGCCGACGAAGAGCGGGGGCGCGAGGCGGCGCTGCCGCTCCCACACGGCGCGGCGCGCGGCGGTGGGTAGGCGCGCGTCGGCGCCGGCGAGCGCAGCCGAGAGCTCGTCCCGGCCGACGAAGCAGATGTCGTCGGCCCGCGGGATCACGCCGCGCTCGGCGAGGTGCGCGCCAAGACGCGCCGTGGCCTTGCGCATGACGGGCCAACCGAGCGTGAAGAGGCCGGTCTGCTCGAT
>JAYRVK010000247.1:0-6718 GCA_041918555.1 Sandaracinaceae bacterium | reverse complement strand
GGTGCGGATCGCGCCGGCCTGGCTCGAGAGGATCGCGGTCATCGCGATCCCGAGGATCGCCACGGCCACGGTGACCTCGAGGAGCGTGAACCCGCCGAAGAGCCTCCGGCTCACGGATCCACCTCGGAGCGCTGCCGGCCGCGGCCGTCGTCCATGAGCTGCTCGGGCTCGTACGCGTGATCGTAGACCGTGCCGCGCCCGGTGAGCGGGTGGATCTCGACCGAGTACACGCGGTCGTTGTCGTCGCCGACCCACACCACCGCGTGCTCCGTCAGCCCGCCGGGGAAGAAGTAGATCGCGCCGCGCCCTTCTTCGACCGGATCGGGCTCGTGGGGGACCATGATCCGCACGACGTGGACGCCGTCCGCGAGGTCGCGCGGCTGGTAGCTCCGGCCCTCGATCTGCGCGAAGGGCGACGCGCCGAACGTCGGCCGCAGCGTCTCGGAGAGCCGCGCCTGCGCGGCCGCCCACGGATCCACGACCGAGCCGTCCTCCTCGCCGTCCTCCTCGACGTCGGCCCGCGTCGCGTCGTCGGTCCGCACGAGGGTGATCCGGCCGTGCGCCTCCTCGATGCTCAGCTGGCTCGTCTCGAAGTCGAAGAGCATGCGCACGGTGGTCCCCTCGGCGATCGAGCGCGCGTACGCGCCGCGCGAGGCCGCGGTGATCGTCATGCACGCCGACCGCAAGTTGGCTTGCGTGACCGCACCGATCCCGTACACGACGGCGACGGACGCCATGGCGATGATGAGGACGACCACCATCACCTCGATGAGGGTCATCCCCGCCTCGGCGCGGCGGGGACGCGGCCCTCTTCGTCGCTGTCGCGGACGGATCATCGCTCGACGCGGCTCAGTCGCCCGCGCCCTCCTCGAGGATGTTCTCGCCGTCGAACCGGTCGCTCACGACGGTCACGTCGCCGCCCTCGCAGCGGATCGTGTACTCGTTGCCCCAGCCGTCCGTCGTGTCGGTGCCGTCCTGGAGGTAGCCCTCCTCGTCGAGCTCGTCGACGCTCGGGCAGTCGGAGCCCGGCGACTGCGCGACGTAGAGCGTCGCCGCGCTCCGGATCGTCGCCGCGCGCGTCCGCGTCGTGTCCTCCTTGGCCGACTCGAGCTGCGGCAGCACGGCCACCGCCACGCCGGTCGCGATCAGCGCCATGATGATGACGACGATCATGATCTCGACGAGGGTCATGCCCTCCTGCCCTCGCCGGCGGCGCCAGCGCCGGCTCCGTCGCGCCTTCACTCGGTTCTTCGTCTCGGTCTCGTTCTCGGTCTTCATCGGTTGCCTCGCTCTGTCAGCGTAGATTGTCGTCGTCGAGGAAGGAGCCGCTCGGCCCCGCGGAGACCACGTCCGCGCCCTCCGGGTCGTAGCGCCCCGGGCACCGCACCCAGAACGCGCGGCCCCACCCGTCGACGGGGATGTGCCGCAAGTAGCGCCGCCCCGTGCGGGGTGGGTGAAGGAGCTCGTGCAGGCTCGTCGGGCAGCGGCCGAGGTCCGCTCGGAACGCGCTGATCGCCCGCTTGATCTCCGAGATCGCCGCGCGCGTCTCCCGCTCGCGCTGCCGCTGATCCGCCGAGCTCGCCACGAGGGCCAGGACCCCGAGGATCGCCGCCAGCAGGATCACCAGGCGCCAGCGCCGGCCGACCACCAGGCCCCGCAGCCACGCCCCGCGCCGCTCCCAGGGGAGCGCGATGGAGGGCCGCCGTCGTCGCGTCGCCATGCATCAACTCCCCGCCACGAACTCGTTGATGCGCATGAGCGGCATGAGGATCGGGAAGATCACGCACACCACGATCCCGGCGAGCACGAGGATCAT
Source organism: Sandaracinaceae bacterium (assembly GCA_041918555.1). Lineage (GTDB taxonomy): Bacteria > Myxococcota_A > Polyangia > Polyangiales > Sandaracinaceae > JACKEC01. The sequence continues at coordinate 4,902 of JAYRVK010000247.1, read as the reverse complement.
CACCGGGTTGAGGAGCGCGGTCATCACGTTGACCTGGTTGTCGACCTGCTGGTCGTAGCTGTCGGCGACGTTCTCGAGCATCTCCTCGAGCTGTCCCGAGCGCTCGCCGACCGCGATCATGTGCGTGACGATCGGCGGGAGGCGCCCCGAGCGCTTGAGCGGCTCCGCGATGCTCTCGCCCTCGCGGATCGAGTTGCGCGCGTCCTCGATCACGCGCATCAGCTCGACGTTGCCGAGCACGTTGCGCGTGATCTCCATCGCGTTGAGGAGCGGCACGCCGCTCGTGAGGAGCGTCGCGAGCGTCCGCGCGAAGCGCGCGACCGACGCCATGAGGTTCAGCCTCCCGAAGACGGGGACGTCGATCATGAAGGCGTCCCACCTCGCGCGGCCCTTCTCCGTCGCGCGCCAGCGGAAGAACCCGTAGGTCCCCAGGCCGATGACGATCCCCATCAGCCACCAGTAGCCGGTGAAGAAGTCGCTGACGAAGATGAGCGCGCGCGTGTACCAGGGGAGCGCCTCCTCGAACGACTCGAAGATCGCGGTCACCTTCGGGACCACCACCGTCATCATCACGGTCAGGGTGATGAACGTCACCGCCAGGAGCACGACCGGGTAGACCAGCGCGCCGGTGACCTTGTTCTGGAGCTTGCTCTGGTTCTCGAGGAAGCCCGCGAGGCGCGTGAGGACGAGCTCGAGCGTGCCCGAGGCCTCGCCGGCCGCGACCATGTGGACGTAGAGCTCCTTGAAGATCTTCGGGTGCTTGGCGAGCGCGTCGTGGAACGAGGAACCCTCGTTGACGTGGTCGCGCGCCTGGGTGAGCGCGCCCTTGAGCTCGGGGCTGTCCATCTGATCGACGAGCGCGCTGAGCGACTCGACGAGCGGCACGCCGCTCTTGAGGAGCGTCGCGAGCTGCTTGGTGGCGAGGGCGAGCTGGAGCGGAGAGACGCGGCGGAAGTAGCGGGCGATGTCGACGTCGCGCGCCTTCTTCACGCGCGCCTCCGCCTCTTCCAGCATCTGCGTGACGAAGATGCCCTCCTTGCGGAGCACCGCGCGCAGGACCTTCTGGTTGTCCGCGTCTCGGACGCCCTTCACCTCCTTGCCGGAGGTCGTGATCCCGCGCCACTCGTAGACCGCCATGGCGCGCTACTCCAGCTCCCCGGCCTGGGTGGCCGCGAGGACCTCCTCGAGGCTCGTCGTGCCGGTGAGCACGAGGCGCGCGCCGTCGTCGCGCAGGGTGCGCATGCCGCCGTGGATGGCGGTGCGAGAGATGGTCGCCGCGTCGGCGAGGTTCAGGATGTCGCGCCGGACCGCCTCGTCGATGATCAGCATCTCCGAGATGGCGAGGCGGCCCTTGTAGCCGGTCTGCGCGCACTCCTCGCAGCCGATCGGGCGGTAGAGCACGGCCCGCGAGAGCTCCGTCGGGAACCCGCCCGCCGGCTCGACGCCCCCGCCGAGCGCGAGCACGCGGGTCGCCTCCGCGGACATCGCGTCGTCCTCGAGCTCGAGCGCGGTGAGCTCCTCGGGGGTGAGGAGCCCGAGCGGCTCGATGCTCGTGCGCTCGCGCGCCGGTGACTCGCTCGGCGTGCCCTCGGCGGCCTCCGTGCCGTCGTGCACCACGCCGCGGAACGCCTGAACGCCCGGGCGCTTCAGCATCTCGAAGCGCTCCTCGTCGATGCCGAGCGAGCGCAGGTCCTGCGCGCTCGGACGGTACGGTTGCTTGCACTTCACGCAGAGGCGCCGCACGAGGCGCTGCGCGATCACCCCGAGCACGCTCGACGAGATCAGGAACGGCTGGACGTCCATCTCGACGAGGCGCGTCACCGCACCGGACGCGTCGTTGGTGTGCAGCGTCGAGAGCACGAGGTGACCGGTGAGCGACGCGTGGATCGCGATCTCGGCCGTCTCGTGATCGCGGATCTCGCCGACCATGATCACGTCCGGGTCCTGGCGCAGGAACGAGCGCAGCGCCGACGCGAAGGTCAGCCCGATCTTCGGGTGGATCTGGAGCTGACCGACGCCCGGGATGTCGTACTCGACCGGATCCTCCGCGGTCAGGATGTTCAGCTCGGGCGAGTTGATGCGGCGCAGGCACGCGGAGAGGGTGGTGGTCTTGCCGGAGCCGGTCGGGCCCGTGACGAGGATGATCCCGTTGGGCCGTGTGATCAGGTGGTGGAGCGTCTCGAGGCGCGCGCCCTCGAAGCCGAGGTCGGTCAGCTCGAGGACGACCTTCTCCTTGTCGAGGAGGCGCATCACGATCCGCTCGCCGCGCGCGGTCGGGATGGTGCTGACGCGCACGTCGATGAGGCGGCCCTGGATCTTCTTCGTGATGCGGCCGTCCTGCGGGAGGCGCTTCTCCGCGATGTTGAGCCCGGCCTCGATCTTCACGCGGCTCACGATCGCGGCGTGCACGCTCTTGGGCGCGGTCTTGACGGGGAAGAGCTTGCCGTCGATCCGGTTGCGGACGATGACCTCGCGCTCCCCCGGCTCGATGTGGATGTCGGACGCGGCCGCGCGCGACGCGTTGTAGAAGAGGTTGTTCACCCAGCGGATGACCGGCGCCTCGTCGGTCGCGTCGAGGAGGTCCTGGATCTCGTCGACCTCCTCGGCGACGTCCTGGCCGATCTCGCCGTCCGCCTTGCGCTGGTAGACGCTGTTGATCGCGTCCTCGATCTTCTCGGCGGGCGCGGCGACCGGCTCGACGCGCTTCCCGAGGAGCGCGCGCAGGTCGTCGAGCGGGCCCGGATCGAGCGGGTTCGAGATCGCGACGCGGACGAAGCTCCCCTCGTCCACGAGCGGCACGAGGGTGTGCGTCCGCGCGAACTGGATCGGCACCGCGTCGATCAGCTCGGGCGCCACGTCGTCGGGCCGGATCTCCTCCTCGAGGAACGGGATCCCGACCTCGGCGGCGAGCGCGCGGACGATCTTCTCCTCCTCGGTCTCGCGCGTCGCGAGCACGAGGTCGAGCAGCGCCGCGTCCTTCTCGATCGCGGTCTGGAGCAGCTCCTCCATCCGCGCGGCGGCGAGGGCGCCGCGGCGGACCAGGATCTCTCCCACGTAGCGCTGCTGTTCCAGGGACAAGGTGTCTACTTCTCTTGCTATTCTTCTTGGACTTCGATCGTGATGTTCGACTCGGCGCCGGGCTGCACGGTGATGGACGCGCCGTCCTCGCCCCCGGATTCCACGCCGTCGGGCCCGATGATGATCGAGGCCCCGCCGGAGATGGAGTCCGGCCCCGAGCCGACGGGCGGGCGAGGCACGTGCTCGGGCGGCGGGCGCGCGGCCATCTCCGCGAGCAGGCGGTGCTCCTCCTCGACCGAGTCCATCGGGTTGAGGATCTCGGCCACGAGCCCGCGCGTGCGCGAGTAGTCGGTCGCCGGCGTGTAGCCGCTGTCGCCGAACACGAAGTAGCGGTCGATGAACTCCTGACGCTCGCGGAGCTTGCGCTCGAAGATCGCGCGCAGGTCCGCCGGCGAGCGGATCACGTAGGGCGTGAGGAAGAGGAGCAGGTTCGTCTTCTGCGTGGTCGTGGTCTGCCGCCGGAAGAGCACGCCGAGGAGCGGGATGTCTCCGAGGATCGGGATCTTGTCCTCGCTCGTCGTCGTCCGATCGCGCATGAGGCCGCCGATCACGACGGTCTGCTGATCGCGCACGACGACCTGCGTCTTGGCGATGCGCTGGTTGATCGGGACCACCCCGAGGGTGCCCTGTGCTTCGCCCGCCTCCGAGATCTCCTCCTCGATCTCCATGCGGATCTCGCCCGCGTCGTTGATGTGCGGGGTGATGCGGATGGTCGTGCCGACGTTCTGGCGCTGGACGCCCATCCCCATGCCGCCGAGGCCGCCGCCGAGGCCCGCGAGGCCCGCGAGGCCCGCGAGGCCCGCCGCGCCGGTCTGCCCGGCCTGGCCGGCGAGGCCCGCGAGCGCCCCCGTCGCCGCGGGCGAGCCGAGGCCCCCGAAGCCCGAGGTCTGGAGCGGCACGTTCGCGCCGACGGTGATCTCCGCCTGCACGTTGTCCATCGCGATGATGTGCGGAGTGGAGAGAACGTTGACATCGCCCGAGTTCGCGACCGCGTTGAGCACGACGCCGAAGCTCGGGATCGAGAACCCGATGAGCTGCGAGGCCTCGGCGATCTCCGGCCCGCGGACGCCGACCGCGAGGCCGGTCAAGAGATCGGGGCTGAGCGTCGGGGTGGCGGTGCGGCCCGCCTCGAAGCCGAACACCGAGAGCCCGTCGTCGGGGGACGGGACGCCGCCGTGGAACGCGAGGCCGAGGCTCGAGGAGCGGTTGACGCTCAGCTCCATGATCACCGCCTCGATGAAGACCTGGCGCGGGGACTGGTCGAGCCGCTCGATCACGCGTCGGAGCGACAAGTAATCGTGCAGCGAAGAGGTGATGAGGAGCGAGTTCGTCGCCTTGTGGGCCTGGACCGCGATCTGGCCCTCGAAGGAGCTCACGCCCCCGCCGCCGCCCGCGGTGGTCGCGCCCGCCGCGGCCCCTTGCTTCGTGGCCTTGCTCGCGGAGCTCCCGCCGCGGCCGCTGATCAGGCTCTGGAGCGTCGCGGCCATCTGCTCCGCGTCCGCGTACTGGAGGTTGTGGACGTGGATCGAGCCCTCGCCCTCGACGGGGATGTCGAGCGCGCGGATCACCTCGAGGATGCGCACGTACGCGCGCTCGGTCGCGAGGATGATCAGCGAGTTGGTCCGCTCGTCCGGCAGGATGTTCGTGATCCGCGCCTCGCCGGAGCGCGAGCCGACGGTCTCGGCCTCGCCCCCCTCGGCCGCGGCCTGCGCGGGCTGCCCCGACTGGGCGGCCTCCCGCGCCGCGCGCGCCCGGGCCGCCGCCGCGCGGGCGCGCGCCGCCGCGGCCTTCGTCGCCGCCTCGCCCCCGCCGGCCTCGCCGCCG